>DATAAL010000001.1:0-9608 GCA_036260145.1 Longimicrobiaceae bacterium
AACCAGATCGCGGAGCAGACCGACCTGCTGGGGCTCAACGCCGCCATCGAGGCGGCGCGCTCCGGGGAGCACGGGCGCGGCTTCGCGGTGGTGGCGGAGGAGGTGCGCAAGCTCGCAGGACAGGCGCGCTCCGGGGCGGAGAACGTCACCCGGATCACGCAGGCCATCGCCGCGCGGGTGGAGAGCGCCACCCGGGCCATGGCCGCCGGGGCCGAGCACGTGGACGAGATCGAGCGGGTGGCGCACGCGGTGGAGGGGGCGCTCAGCACCATCGTGGAAGCGGCCGAGCGGACCCGGCGCGCCGCCGACAGCGTGACCGCCGCGGCGGAAGCGAACGCTGCCGCGGCGGTGGAAGCCGCGGGGCGGGTCGCCGCGGTGGCGGAGACGGCGGAGGCGCACGCCGTGGCCGCGGAGGGGGTGCAGGTGGCCACCACGCAGCAGGACGCCGCCTGCGCGCTGGTCACCGACGCCACCCGGCGCCTGATGGAGAGCGCCGGGAGGCTGCGGGAGCTGGTGGGCGGACTGCGGGTGGACGGGGTGGAGTCCGTCCCGGAGCCGGAGGAGGCCGCGCCCACGCCCCACGCTCCGCCGCCTCCCTCCGGCCACGGCAAGGGACCGCACGGGACGGGGCACCCCCGGCAGGGGCACCGCCGGGGGGGGCCTGTCGCGGCGGCGGTGCGGGCGTAAGATTCTCCGGGATCACCCGTTCCCCCAGCGGAGGTCCCCCCGATGAACCGCACGCTGCTCCGCCCCGTGCTCCCGCTCCTGGCGGGGGCCGCCCTCGCCCTCCCCGCTCCCGCGGCCTCCCAGCGCCTCAACGCGGAGGAGCGGCGGATCGCGGCGTACGTGGATGCCCATGCCGGGGAGGCGGTGACGCTGCTGGAGCGGCTGGTGAACATCAACAGCGGGACGATGAACCCCGCGGGGGTGCGCGAGGTAGGGCGGGTGCTGGGGGAGGAGCTGGACGCCCTGGGGTTCGACACCCGCTGGATCGAGATGCCCGACTCGATGAACCGCGCCGGGCACCTGTTCGCCGAGCGGCGGGGGCGGCGCGGGAAGCGCCTCCTCCTCATCGGGCACCTGGACACGGTGTTCGAGCGGGATTCCCCCTTCCAGGGGTTCACCCGCGAGGGGTCGCGGGCTCGCGGGCCGGGGACGGCGGACATGAAGGGCGGGGACGTGGTGATCGTCTACGCCCTACGGGCGCTGCACGCCGCCGGGGCGCTCCGGGACACCCGGATCGTGGTGGCCCTGACCGGCGACGAGGAGAGTCCGGGGAGCCCGCTGGAGGTCGCCCGGCGCGACCTGATCGAGGCCGGGAGGCGCAGCGACGTGGCGCTGGAGTTCGAGGGGGGCTCCCGCGATGGGAGCCGGGAGTACGCGGTGGTCGCCCGTCGCTCCTCCTCCGGGTGGCGGCTGGACGTGCGGGCGCGGCCGGGGCACTCCTCCGGGATCTTCCGCGAGGGGGTGGGGAGCGGCGCCATCTACGAGGCGGCCCGCATCCTCACCGCCTTCCACGAGGAGCTGCGGGGGGAGGAGAACCTGACCTTCAACCCGGGGCTGATCCTGGGCGGGACGCAGGTGGAGCTGGACGAGGAGGGGAGCCGCGGGACCGCCTCCGGCAAGGACAACGTGATCGCGGAGCACGCCTCGGCCACCGGCGACCTCCGCACCCTCACCGACGAGCAGCTCCGGCGCACCCGCGAGCGGATGCGGGCCATCGTGGCGCGGAGCCTCCCCCAGGCCACCTCCTCCATCTCCTTCACCGACGGCTACCCCTCCATGCCCCCTACCCCGGGGAACCGGGCGCTCCTGGAGGCGCTGAACGGGGTGAACCGCGACCTCGGCCTCCCAGCCATGGAGGCGTTTGACCCCGGGCGGCGCGGCGCGGCTGACATCTCCTTCGTGGCCCCCTACGTGGATGCGCTGGCGGGGCTGGGGGTGCACGGCTCCGGCTCCCACACCGTGCAGGAGGAGATGGACCTGGAGAGCTTCCCCACCGTGGTCAAGCGCGCGGCGCTCCTGATCTACCGGCTGACGCGCTGAGCCCCGCCCGGGGGAGGGGTGGCCGCTCGCGGCCGCCCCTTGCGCCCGGCTCCCCGGCGCCGTATCCTGTCGCCCTTCCTTCTTTCCGCTCCGGCAAGCAGCACCGCCGGCCGTTCGAGAACGGCAAACCCGTCGAAAGGCGGGGACGCAAAGCCACGAGGCTACCGCGGGCTCTTCCGAGTGCCCGCTACGCCGGTCGGGCCGATCGACCGATCCCCAGCACATGACCGTATCGCTCCCCGTCCGCAGTCCCGTTTCCGCTCGTTCCCGTTCCACCGACCCCCGACCGCGCTCCGGCGCGCGGCGCTTCCTGCTGCGCAGCGTGGTGGCGTGCGGCGCGCTCGCCCTGCTGGCGGACGCCTCGCCTCTGGCCGCGCAGAGCGGGGGGCGCGGCTGGAAGCGCGACCGCCAGGGATACGTGGACCAGCTCTTCGGCGCCCCCCGGCTGGAGCACCTGTCGCGCCTGGCTGGCCGCATCCAGATCCCCGTGGAGGGGGTCCGGGTGGAGCGGCTGCGCGACTCCTTCCGGGAGGGGCGCTCCGGCGGCCGGGTTCACGAGGCCATCGACATCCACGCCCCCCGCGGGACCCCGGTGGTGGCCGCGGCGGACGGGACCATCCTCCGGATGCGCTCCGGGGGGCTGGGCGGGAACTACATCTTCCACCTGGACGAGGACGGGAGGACGCGCTACTACTACGCGCACCTGGACCGCTGGGCCGAAGGGCTGCGGGAGGGGCAGAGGGTGGAGCGCGGCGACACCATCGGGTACGTGGGCGACACCGGGAACGCCACCCCCGGGGACTTCCACCTGCACTTCTCGGTGGTGCTCCTGGAGGACGCCCGGCAGTGGTGGAGGGGGTCGACCCCCCTGAACCCCTACGCCCTCCTGACCGGGCGCGGCCTGGGGCGCTGAGCCGCGCGGCGCGGACCCGCACGCGGGAGGGGCCGGGAGCACGCGCTCCCGGCCCCTCCTGATTTTCCGGACCTGCCGCCGTCGGGCGCGGCTCCGCTACTCCTCCTCGGCCAGCGCGTCCACCTCTTCCTTGAGCTCCGCGGCCATGCGGCCGAGGTCCTCCGGGGCGCCGGTGGGGATCCAGGCGGCGGGGACCGGCTTGAGCACGCCCGCGAACTCCGGCACGTCGGAGAACGGCTCGTCGCTCGCCACAACCATCGCGCCAGAGACGGCGACGAGGACTGCGGCGGTGACTAGCCCGGCCCTCCAGCGGCGCCGGTCCGGGAGGCTGGAGGCGAGCGAGAGGTGGCCGGCCACCAGGGCTGTCGTCAGCGCCACCCAGACGACGACCGAGAGGGAACCCGTGATGGGGTTGTCGGGGGAGAGGAAGGAGGACCACGCCTCGGCAAGGGTGGCGGCGAGGCCAGCCAGCACCCCGGCGGAGGCCACGGCGAGGTGCCCCAGGAAGTGGAAGCGGTGCACGACCACGCGCCCGGCGACGGCCCAGATCCCCGCCCACACGGAGACAAGCGCGGCGAAGGCGAGCGCGCCCGAGAACACGTCGCCCGAGGCGGACCGCTCGAAGTTCCCCAGCCAGCTCTGCGCGCAGACGGCGGCCAGCGCCGCCGCCGGTACGCCCAGCCGCACCCACAGCGACGAGATCCACGGTACCGGGGCGGACGCGGGCTCGGGAGCGACGGGATTGTCGGGGAGCGCCGGCGGGACGGCATCGTCCGGGTGGCGGAAGCGCAGGACGGTGCGTCCCAGGCGCACCTCCGCCCCGGGACCCGCCACCACCCGGGCCGCCCGGGAGCCGTCGCCGGGGAGGGCCAGACCATTCAGGCTGCCGAGGTCCTCCACCACCAGCGCGCCGGTGTCGTCGTCCAGGGCGATGCGGGCGTGGCGCGCGTCCACGTACGGATCGTCCAGGATCAGGTCGTTGCCGTAGCCGCGCCCCACGGTGAGCGGGAGCGTCTCCAGACGGAGCCGGGTCCGAACGCCGCCCACGCGCGGGTCGAAGACCTCCAGGATCATCGCCACGTGATGCGCTCCAGGTAGCGGCCGGTGAGCCGGCCGACGTTCTCGTAGCTCACTCCGGAGAGCGTGAGGGTGGACACCAGCCCCGAGTCCCGGTGCCCCAGGACGGCCACCTTGAGCACGGCGTCGTACAGCTCGCCCAGCTTGCGGTAGCGCCGCAGGCAGAGGACGGCGCGCAGGGGGGTGGTGGCGTTGCGGACGTTGCGGGTGCCGCAGCGCCAGCTGGTGACGTGCTCCTCCTGGCCGGCGGGGGTGTTGTCCGCGGCGAAGATGCTGGTGTACAGGGCGAAGAAGCGCGCCGGGTTGAGGGTGCGGGTGGAGACCAGCTCGTGCGTCAGCCCCACCACCCCGCTCTGCTGGTCGCCGGCGATGAACAGGTAATCGTCGGTGGAGCACTTGTGGTCCACGGCCTCGTACGGCTGCTCCCGGCCGCGCCGGGCGTCGGCCCAGCAGCGGAAGAAGGGCGCGGGCTCGGTGACCACGCGGTAGCGCCCCAGCTCCACCGTCTTCGACGTCCCGGTGAACAGCTCCCGGAGGTACACGTCCTGGTTGGCGCGCACCTGCCGTCCCACCTCGGCGAGGAGGCTGGAAGGGGGCCGGTAGCCGGGGGCGAGCGCCCGGGACACCAGCGCGGCGGCCCGGTCCACGGGGACCAGGAAGCTCATCTGCTCGCCGTAGGTGGAGACGTTGACGCCCACCACGCGGCCGTCGGCGGCCAGGGTGGGGCCGCCGCTCATCCCCGGGTTGATGGAGCCGGTGAAGTGGATCCGGGGATACAGGGTGTGCCGGAGCAGCCCGTTGTACGTCCCTTCGACGATGCTGAGTCCCAGGTCGCTGGGGTGGCCCAGGGAGTACAGCCGGTTCCCCTGCGCCAGGGCGCCCGCCCCCAGGGCGAAGTGCCGCCGGGGGCGCAGGCCGGTGTGGAGCACGGCCAGGTCGTGCACCACGTCGATGGCGAGGAGGGCGACGCGGCGGGTCTGTCCGGAGGCGTCGACCAGCTCGGCCCGGTAGCGCCCGGGGTCGTGGACCAGCTTGGAGACGACGTGATAGTTGGTGACCACGTGGCCGGCGGGGCTCACGAAGAAGCCGGAGCCGATGGTAGCCTTGGCGGCGGAGCCGGACTCCACCACCTGGATCTTGACCACCTGGTCGGCGTAGCGGCGGAACACCGCCGAGGCAGCGGTGCGGTTCTCCTGGGCGGTGAGGGGGCCGGCGATCAGGACCGCGACGGCGAGGAGCGCGGTCCGGAGCCCGCGGTGGCGGGCGTCGGGGAGGTGCATCGGGGTACGGGGTGTCGGGTCGGGATGGCGGACGGGGCGTGGCTGCGGGGTCGCTTCGGAGAGGAGCAGGCAACGCTTTCAAGATAGTTCAGGTGGTGGAGGGGCGTACAGGGGAGGGAGATGTGAAGAGCACCGATCGAAGCGCTACTCCGATCCCGGGGGCGTTGGTCGCTCCGGCGCCGCAGCGGTATTTGTTTCTGGCTGCTGGAACGATTCCTCTGCGCGTTGCCGTGGTCTTGCAGCTTAGGTATTCTTTCCACAGCGTCGCCTGTTTGCGGTCTCCCTTTCCGGCGAGATCAGGTCCTGCAGAGTTGATTGCACCGTCATGTGCCCCGGTTAGGAGCGGCAAGTACCGCGTTCCAGTCATAAGTGTGCTGGCATCCAAGCTGAACCCGCGCTTCCCCCGGGTTTGGATGCCTGAGGTCCAAGAACCCGACGTAGCAATCTGTTCGATGGAATTCATGCCATTCGTGCCGGCAAAGGCTGAATGGCGGCCGTTCGTATACGACCTACTACGTTCTACCCACGTCCAGAACGCAATTCAGAGTCGGGCGACGGGCACAACGTCTAGTCGCCAGCGGGTGCAGCCCTCTTCCATCACACAGTTGGACGTACTGATTCCGCCCCCGAAGCGCATTGAGCAGTTCGCGGAATGGGTCGGTCCCATGTACAAGAGGCGCTGGTTAAACATGAGACAGTCCCGCACCCTCGCCGAGATCCGCGACACTCTTCTCCCCAGGCTGATCTCCGGCGAGATCCGCGTTCCCGAGGCCGAGGAGGCGGTGGAGGAGGCGCTTTGAAGCCGCTGGCCGAGCTGCTCCGCGAGCCGGAGGGCCGCACGCTCGACTTCAAGCGCCAGGAGGTGTCGCTCCGGAACGCGCTCAAGACGCTGGTGGCCTTCGCCAACACGGCGGGTGGCACCCTGGTCATCGGGGCGGACGACGACGGCACCCCGCTGGGGGTGGACGACGTCCGGCAGCAGGAGGAGCGTTTCGCGAGCGCCATCGCAGACAGCATCGAGCCGGCGCTGGTTCCCGATCTCAGGCCGGTGGAGCACGATGGCGTGCACCTGCTCCTCATCCGGGTCCCGCGCTTCCCCGGTCCGTTCTACCTGCGCGCCGAGGGGCCAGAGGAGGGCGTCTACGTCCGGCTCGGCTCCACCAACCGCCGTGCCACCGAGGCGCAGCGGGAAGAGCTGCGCCGGCTCGCCAGCGCGCAGGCGTACGACGAGCGCCCGTGCCCGGGCACCACTCCCGACGACCTGGACCACGAAGGCATCCAGCACGCCTTCCACGAGGCGGACCGGGAGATCGCCCCGGCCGACCTGGAGACCCTCGGCATCGTCGTCCGCCACGGCGACACCCGGGTGCCCTCCAACGGCGGGATCATCCTCTTCGGCACCCGCCAGGCACGGAGCCGCTTCTTTCCCGAGGCCCGGATCCGCTGTGCCCGCTTTCTCGGTACCGACAAGGCGGAGATCCTGGACCGCCTGGACCCTGAAGGCAGCCTGCTCGACTCGCTGGAGGATGCGTTCAAGTTCATCCGCCGTAACACGCGGACGGCCGCGCGCATCGAGAGCCTGCGCCGGCACGACGTGCCGGAGTATCCCTCCGTCGCCCTGCGCGAGGTGCTTGCCAACGCCATCGCCCACGCCGACTACAGCCAGCGCGGAATGCCGCTGCGCGTGCAGGTCTTCGACGACCGCCTGGAGGTGGAGAATCCGGGAGGGTGGCCGATCGGGTTCAGCGAGGAGGACTTCCGGGAGGGGATCAGCCGCGTTCGCAACCCCGTCATCGCACGCGTCCTCCACGAGCTGGACCTGATCGAGGGGTGGGGCTCCGGCTACGAGCGCATCAGCGCCGAGTGCCGGAGGGGCGGCTACGTGATTCCTGCCTGGCGCGAGGTCGGCGCCGCGCTCCGCGTGCGCTTCGCTCCGCATCCGGAGGTCGCGGGCGAACCGATGCGCGTCGTCGTTCCCCGCGGTGAAAATGTCGGTGAAAATGTCGGTGAAAATGTCGGTGGGCAGAACGAGCGGCAGCGCTGGTTCCTGGAACAGGTCGGAAAGGGCGCACGGGTGAAGGCACAGGACATCGCGGAGCGGTTCGGAGTCACCGCGCGGACCGCGGAACGCGACATCGCTGCGCTCCGTGACGGGGAGCGTGTCGTCTTCGTGGGGCCGGCGAGGACCGGGCGCTACGTCCTCGTCGAGCACCGGCACCTCGGCCGGCACGACACCACGCGGGAGACTCCCCCTTGAGTTCCCGCCGGCTGGGCGAGTGGCGCGTCGCGATCCAGCCGCAGGCTCTGCCGCATCTCCCCCACCTTCCCATCCAGCAGCGACTCGTGGAACTCCCCCCGGTAGAGGTTGCGGCTGTGGCGGCCCCGGACGAATGCACGGAACAGCCGGCCCGGCGCCAGGAAGAGCCCCAGGGTGAATGCTCCGGAGTTGAGGACCCAGGCCGGGTAGTGGTGCGCGCACCCGCCGGCCAGCTCCCACGCGCCGATCTCCGCCTCCCCCACCCAGCTCGTGTCGTAGCCGGTGAGCACGTGGTGGAGGTCGTGGAGCCTGACCGCGCGCACCCGCGCGGCGGTGCCTCGATGACTCGCCGCTCCCCGGAACGATCGCAAACCACAGCAAGGGCCATGCGCTCCCGCCTCCGCCCTCTTTCTACCACGCGATCCCGTAGTCCTCCCCGTGGTTGCTGGACCCGCCCCAGAACGTCCCGTGCCGGCGGTCGAAGAAGATGGCGTTGATCGGCCCCGAGGTGCGCTCCTCGAAGACCAGCGTGTACCCCATCCGCCGCAGCTCGTTGCGTACCCAGGGCGGCGTCTGCTCCTGCAGCAGCAGCCGTCCCGGCTGCGACTCGTGCTCCCCGAACGAGGCCCGCAGCTGGAAGGAGTTGATGTTGGCCGCCTCCGTGGCCTGCTGCACCGTCATCCCGAACTCCACCACGTTCAGGAAGAACTGCAGGAGGTTCTGGTCCTGGCTGTCCCCCCCCTGCACCGCGAAGGAGAGGAAGGGCTTCCCGTCCCGGAGCGCCAGCGTGGGCGTCAGCGTCACCCGGGGGCGCTGCCCCGGCCGCACCACGTTGAACGGCCCCTCCGCCGGGTCGGTGACGAAGCTCTGCATCCGCTGGCTCAGCCCCACCCCCGTCCGCCCGGCGATCACCGCCGGCACCCATCCCCCGCTCGGGGTGATGGAGACCACCCACCCCAGGGTGTCCGCCGCCTGGATGGAGGTGGTCCCCGCATAGAACGGCTCCTCAAAGACGCTCGCCGCGGCTGCCGGGCCGCTCGGCCGCCGGTCGTGTGCCGGGGCGGGTGAGGCGGCGCTGTCTCCCGGCGCCGGCCGTACTCCGGTGGTGTGCCAGCGCTGGAGGTAGTGCGTGAACGGGTTGGTCCCACCCTGGAAGCGGTACGGGTCCCCCGGGCGCGCGTCCGGGTCGTTGCGCGTCCAGTCGATCCCCCGGGCCCGCTCCCGCGCATACTCCTTGGAGAGGAGCCCGCGGATCGGCTCCTCCGGCGGGAACGCCGGGTCGCCGTAGTAGAAGTCGCGGTCCGCGAAGCCCAGGTTCATCGCCTGGTACAGCGCGTGGATGTAGCGCGCGCTGTTGTACCCCATGGCCTTGAGGTCGAAGTTCTCCAGGATGTTGAGCGCCTGGAGCATCGCCGGTCCTTGCGTCCAGTGGGTAAGCTTGTAGACCTCGATCCCCCGGTAGGTGGTGCTGACCGGATCCTCGATCCCGACCCGCCAGTTCGCCAGGTCCTGCAGGGTGATCAGCCCCCCCTCCTCCTGAATCCCGCGCACCAGCTCCCGGGCGATGTCGCCCCGGTAGAAGCGGTCGTACGCCGCCATGATCGCCTCCCGGCGGCTCCGCCCCTGCCGCAAGGCCTGCTGCTCCGCCTCCACCAGCTTGCGGAGCGTGGCCGCCAGATCCGGCTGGCGGAAGATCTCCCCGGGGCGCGGCGCCTCGCGCTCCTCCCCCAGGTGCGGGAGCATCACCGCGCGTGAGTATCGCCACTCCTTGATCCGGCCCTTGTTGCGCTCAATGCTGTTGGCCGTCTGCGCCTCGATCGGGTACCCGTCCGCCATCTGGATGGCGGGGGCGAGCACCTCTGCCAGCGACAGCTTGCCGTACTCCGCAAGCATCACCAGCAGCCCGCCCGGCGTCCCCGGCGTGACGGCCGAGAGCGGGCCGTACTCGGGCGGGTACGCCATGTTGCGGGCGCGGAAGTACGCCGGTGTGGCGCCGGTGGGAGCCACGCCCAGGGCGTTGATCCCGATCACCTTG
>DATAAL010000002.1:0-3635 GCA_036260145.1 Longimicrobiaceae bacterium
GGGTGGCAGTCGCGGTGAAGGAGAGGGTGTCGCCGTTGGAGAAGCCGACCCGGTCCACGCCCAGGGTGTACGTCCCCGGCGCCACCGAGGCGATGGTGTAGGTGGCGCTGGTCCCGGTCACCGTGACCGCTCCCGTCTTCACCGTGGTCCCGCTGGTGGCGGTCGGGACGAAGCGGGTGAGGCTCAGCGCCGTCTGCCCGCCGCAGGCGGGGATCGTCACCCCCTGCGCCAGCGCCACGTTCCCCCCGATGCTCCCCGCCGAGGTGCCGCCGTTCCGCTTGGTGGCGTGCAGCACCGGCCTCAGGATCCACTTCCCGGACCGGCCGGCCTCGTGGCCGAAGCTCTGGTTCACGTCGAAGTCCACCACCAGCGTGGTGTTCCCCGCGTCGATCGTCACCCCGCCCTGCGGGAAGATCACCTTGAACCCGCTCTGCGCGCAGCTCGGGCACCTGAGCTCGCCCGTGGCGGCCACCCCGGGGGGGAGCGCAGCCCCCTCGGTCGCGAAGACGCGGCCGTCCTCGGTGCGGATGTACGCGCCGCCGATCACGAAGCGGAGCTGCGAGTAGGTGCCGGGCTGCACGGTGAAGCCCTGCACCAGGTCCTGGAGCTTCCCGCCCGACAGCTTGAGCAGCTCGATGTACCCGGTCGACGCCGGGGTGAGCTCCACCCGCCCCGAGGTGCTGTCCCCGGAGACGATCCCCTGCAGGATGATCCGGTCGATCCTGACCCAGGCCTCCCTGAGGTCGCCCGGGGCGTCGGTGAGCTGGATGGTGAGGCGGGCGGTCTCGGCACCGACGGGCCCGTCCGGGCCGCCCGACGAGACCTCGCACCCCGCGAGGAGGGCCCCCGCGAGGAGGGGGAGCAGGAGCTTGCCGTGTCGTGTGACCATGGTCACCTCCAAGAAAGGTAGTGCCGGCGGCGCCGGCGTTACTGCTCCCGTAACCCTTCTTGCTCGGGACAACCGGACGGTCTCGGTGAGACTCCTGGCTTTGCGGCCCCGCCTCGCGACGGGTGTGCCCTGTTCGGGAGTGGGGGCGTCCCTGCCCCCAGCCTCCGGAGGACGATCGGACCTTCGCGCAGGTCACATGGGTGTTCCCGCGGCGGAAGTGGGGGCAAGATCCGCACCTACGTGTCCCAGTCGTCGTCCCCCCGGAATATCCGCTGGTAGCTCTCGTAGCGCTCCGGGTGGATCTCCCCCGCCCCGGCCGCGGCGCGGACGGCGCACCCCGGCTCGTGGGTGTGGGTGCAGGAGTTCCCGTAGCGGCAGGTGCCCAGGTAGGGACGGAACTCGGGGAAGTACCCGTCCAGCTCCTCCGGGTCCACCCCCCAGAGGCCGACCTCCCTCAGCCCCGGGGTGTCGGCCACGTACCCCCCGCACTCCAGGGGGATGAGCTGCGCGGTGACCGTGGTGTGGCGCCCCTTGTTCACCGCCTCGCTGACGGCGGCCACGCGGAGCCCCAGCCCGGGCTGCAGCGCGTTGAGGAGGCTGGACTTCCCCACCCCGGAGGGGCCGGTGAGGGCGGAGACGGACCCGCAGAGCGCCTCCCTCAGCGCCTCGATCCCCGCGCCCTGGCGGGCCGCGGTGTAGAGGACCGGGTACCCCGCATCGTGGTAGCGGCCGAAGAGCGCGCGGACCTCCCCGGCGCCCGCCAGGTCGGTCTTGTTGACCACGATGCGGGGCTCCAGCCCGCTGGACTCGCAGATCACCAGGAAGCGGTCGAGCATCCGCAGGTGGGGGGCGGGGTGGGCCGCCGCGAAGACAATCACCACCTGGTCCACGTTGGCGACGATGATCTTGGCGCGGGGGGCCTTCCCGGGGGCCCGGCGGACCAGCGCGGTGCGGCGGGGGTGGACGCGCTCGATGGTCCAGGTGTCCCCCGCGGGCTCCACCTCCACCAGGTCCCCCACCACCACCCGGTCGCCGGTGCGCTCCTCCCGCTTGAGGCGGCCGCGGAGGGCGGCCTCCACCGTCCCCCCTTCCGTCTCCACCTCGTACGTTCCGCCCTGCGCGCGGAGTACCCTCCCGGTCATGCTCCTGCGGGCGGAGGGGGGGAAAAGCAAGAGCACCCTCCCGGGAGGGAGGGTGCTCGGACGACCCGCGGGCCGGCAGTGGTCATGCGGCGGCGAAGGAGGCCAGCGCCTCCCCCATCTCCCCCTCCCGGAGGCGCTTCAGCGCCCGGTCGCGGAGCTGGCGGATCCGCTCCCGGGTGACCCCCAGGATGTCGCCGATCTCCTCCAGGGTGTGCTCGCGCCCGCCCTCCAGCCCGAAGTAGAGCTTGAGGACCTTGGCGTCGCGCGGCTGCAGGGTGTCGAGCGCCCGGTCGATCCGCTCGCTCAGCAGGCGCTCCTCCACCTCGTCCTCGGTGACGATCGCCTCCTCCGAGATGAAGCGCTCCATGAGCTGCGAGTCCTCGGAGTCCCCGATGGGGGCGTCCAGGCGGATCTCCGCGGCGTTGAGTGTCTGCAGGCTCTCCACGATCTCGGGCGAGAGCCCCGTGGCCTCGGAGAGCTCCTGCGGCGTCGGGTCGCGCCGGAGCTCCTGCTTGAGGCGCTCCCGCTCGCGGAAGATCTTGGCCAGGTCGGAGGCGCGGTTCAGCGGGACGCGCACCGCGCGCCCCTGGTTGGCGAGCGCCGACAGGATGGCCTGGCGGATCCACCACACCGCGTAGGAGATGAACTTCACCCCCTGGTCCGGGTCGAACTTCCGGGCCGCGGTGACCAGCCCGACGTTCCCCTCCTGGATCAGGTCGGAGAGGGAGACGCCGCGGTTCTGGTACTTCTTCGCCACCGAGATCACGAAGCGGAGGTTGGCGCGGACGAGCTCCTGGATCGCCTCCTCGTCGCCCGCCTGCGCCCGCCGTCCGAGCTCGATCTCCTCGGACCCGGCCAGGAGCCGGTGGGTGCTGACCTCCTTGAGATATTGATCCAGGCTCGACTGGTCTTCCGCGGCCATCCCGAACCCCGCGTCGAGCGAGGGGGCCTGCCGCTTCCGCCGTCGTGTCTTGCGCGCTGCCGTAGCCATGGCTGTTTCGTTCAGAAACGGACCTGCGTGGAGCCCCCCGCGGGTCGGGGAGCAATCAACTCTTTGTGCTGCAAGACTTCTGCCGGGAAAAACAACCGCCCGGCGCGTTCGGTGCGGCCGGGCGGGAAGTGTGGTGCGCCTGGGGCGCCCCTATTCCCGCCGTACCGCCATCCACCGCACCGCATCGTCCGCGCGCGGCGCGCCGAGACCCGCCCCGAAGGGACAAGTCGGCTGGATCGGAGCGACTCCGTGCATTCGCGGCCTGGGGTGCGGGGTGCGGAACCCGCCCCGGACGGGGCGGGGGGCGCACAGTATAGTGCCCGGTGCCGGCCCCGTCAAGCAGTTCACGCCGCGGGCGGAGGGCGCCCCGGCGGGAGGGTGTTCCCGCCGGCTCACCAGCAAGTACCGCCCAGACGGGGCAAGGTTCCCGTGCTCACCCCGCCACCCCCCCGCTCCTCAGCCGCCGGCTCCGGGAGAGCCGCTCCTCCCGGCGGAGCTGGGCGGCCTCGAAGCGCCGCCGCTCCTCGTCGGTCTCGGGGAGGACGGGGGGGACGCGGGTGGGCCGCCCCTCCTCGTCCAGCGCCACGAAGGTGGCGTAGCAGGTGTTGGTGTG
>DATAAL010000003.1:0-9257 GCA_036260145.1 Longimicrobiaceae bacterium
CTCCGCAAGGTGGCGTACGACGCCACGCAGCTCACCGAGGTCCGCTCGGGCGAGCGGGTGACGGCCTACTCGCTCGACGCCGACCGCGACGGCGACGAGGACCTGCGCTTCCCCAACCCCGACTTCAACTTCCGCAGCCTGCGCGGCAACGCGGTGCTGCGCTGGGAGTACCGGCCCGGCTCCACGCTCTTCCTGGTCTGGCAGCAGAACCGCGGCGGGACGGTGTCCTTCGGCGACTTCGAGCTGGGGCGGGATGTCGGCGGCATCTTCGAGGCGCAGCCGGACAATGTCTTCGTGGTGAAGGTGAACTACTGGCTCGGACGATGAGCCCTCCCTGACGCATCGCGAGCGTCGCCTCCGTACGGTCCCTCACCGTGCGGAGGCGACGGACGGCGGCCGCTTTGTATCTGCCCCCGGCCACCCTGTCACAGATCACGGGTCACTCCGGTCTTCCCTCATGAAAACCACGATCACGAGGTGAGACATGGTGCAGCAGCCCCTTCGAATGATCATCCTTGGAGCCGGGTATGCCGGAATGCTCGCGACGGTCCGGCTGGCGGGGAGAGCCAGGCGTGCGGTGCGGCGGGGAGAAGTCGGCATCACTCTTGTCAATGCCGCGGACAGCTTCGTCGAGCGATTGCGCCTCCACCAGGTCGCGGCGAACCAGCCGGTCCGGGCCTCCCCGATCAGCGACATTCTGCGCGGGACCGGTGTCTCCTTCGTGCACGGCACGGTCACTGCCATCGACACCGTCGGCCGCAGGATTGAGGTGCAGACCGATCAGGGTGTCCGGCAGATCGGCTATGACCGGCTCCTGTACGCCCTGGGGAGCACGATCGACCGGGACAGCGTACCCGGTGTCCGGGAACACGCCTACGTGCTCACGCCGGGGGGGCCCCGTTCGGCGACCGCGCTGGGCGAGCGGTTGCTCCAGCTCGACGCGGAGCGGCGCCGGGCACGGATCATCGTATGCGGTGGCGGCGCGACGGGGGTGGAGGCCTCCGCCGAGCTCGCGGAGGCCTACCCGAATCTGAGCGTGCACCTCGTCACTCAGGGTGCATTCGGCTCGTTCACGACTCCGCGGGCTGCCGCGTACATGCACCGGGCGCTATCGCGGCTCGGTGTGACCCTCCAGGACCACACCACCATCGCCGAGGTGGGGGCCGACGATGTACGGACGCCGCACGGCAGCCGTATCCCACACGACGTGTGCTTGTGGGCCGGCGGCTTCACCGCCCCTCCTCTGGCACGCGAATCCGGACTGGCCGTCAACGAGCGCGGCCAGATCCTGATCGACCCGTTCATGCGCTCGCTCTCGCACCCGGACGTCTCCGCAGCCGGCGATGCGGCGCACCCCGTCGAGACTCCGGGCGCACCCGTGCGCATGGCCGCCTTTACCGCGGTGGTGATGGGGGCGCACGGCGCGGATTGCCTGAGCGCGGCCCTCCACGGCAGGCCACCCCGGCCCCTCAGCTTTGCCTATGCGGGGCAGGCTATCGCGCTCGGGCGGCACGACGCGATCGGCTTCAATACGTACCCCGACGACCGGCCGAACCCGCCCTACTTCACGGGCAGGCTGGGCCATGAAACCCGGGAGTTCTTCGTGCGGCTGCTCGCGGATCTGCCGAACATCGAGCGTCGCTGGCCCGGCTTCTTCACCTGGTTGGGGAAGGGGCGCTATGCAGCGGCTGCCAGGCGGGAGCAGCAGCACGGAGCGCCCACAGCATCACCGACGCGGTCCTTGCCCACGTCGGGGTAGCGGGGCCATCCATGACGCGCGAGGTGGTGGCTCCCGATTTCCCGGAGGTGTTCGAGGCGTATCGGCCGCTGATGCTGTCGATCGCGTACCGTATGCTGGGCAGCGTGGCGGACGCGGAAGATGTCGTTCAGGATGCCTACGTGCGCTGCCATGCCACGGCACCGGAAGCGATCCGCTCGCCGAGGGCGTTCCTCACCACGGTCGTGACCCGGCTCTGCCTGAACCAACTGGAATCGGCGCGGGCAAGGCGCGAGACGTACATCGGCCCGTGGCTGCCCGAGCCCCTGGCGACCGAGGGGAGGGATCCGGCGTCGCTCCCCGCCCTCTCCCCCGTGGCGGGGCAACGGGCGGAGGCGCACGAGTCCATCTCGCTGGCATTCCTGGTACTGCTGGAACAGCTCACGCCCGCCGAGCGGGCCGTGTTTCTCCTGCGCGAGGTCTTCGACTACGAGTACGCCGAGATCGCTGCCATCCTTGGAAAGGAAGAAGCCGCCTGTCGCCAGCTCCTCAGCCGGGCCCGGAAGCACGTCACGGAGCGGCGCCCCCGCTTCAGCCCGTCTCCGGAGCACCACCGCCGACTCCTTCAGCAGTTCATGCTGGTGGTGAGCGGGGGCGAGCTCGAGGGTCTGGTGCAGTTGCTGTCCGAAGACGTGACCATGTGGGTGGACGGCGGCGGCAAGGTGCGCGGTGCCGCTACGCGGGTGCTCCATGGGCGGATGGCGACCGCCCAGTTCCTGCTGGCCTCCACGCGCTTCCTCCCCCGCGACGCGCGAGCCGAGATTGCCGAGGTCAACGGTCAACCCGCCATGGTCCTGCGGGTGGGCCGGAGAGCGGAGCTCCTGATCGCGCTGGGGAGCGAGAGCGACCGGGTGCGCGAGATCCGCGTGATCGCGAACCCGGAGAAGCTCAGGTGGGTGTGAGGTCGGCACGGAGCGGCCCTGCGGCACTCCGGGCACGCGCGTGCCAGGGCACACCGCCATCCACGCCCTGCGGGCATATACAATCCTCGAATTAGCAGGAGAAGCTGGGGGCGGAGGGCTCCCGGCCCTCCACCTCCGGTCTGCTCCCTCTCGCCGAAATGGCCACCCATCGTTCGGGGCAAGTGGCTCTGTTCCACATCCAAGTGCCCCGGCTACGTTGCGTCCATCAGGCGGCGATCCGTCCCGGGGGCTCTCCCGCACGACAGGATCCAGCACCGGCTCGAACACTGGAGCAGCGCGATGAGAGGATCTCTACTGGCCGTGGGAGCGCTCCTGATCGCTCTCCTCCCCGCCCCCCCCCTCGCGGCGCAGGCCGATTCGGCCGCGGCGGAGACACACTTCCAGGCGCAACGGTGGCCGGAGGCGGTCCGCACCTATCAGGCGCTTACCCAGCGCCACGCCTCCAACGGCTACTACTGGCTGCGGTACGGGCAATCGCTGGAGGGCGCGGGGCGGTGGGACGAGGCTGTCTCCGCCCTGCAGCGGGCCCTGCAGCTCGGTGCGCAGCCCAACGTGGTGCGCTTCCGTCTGGCCAAGATCCACGCCCGCAGGGGAAACGCTGCAGACGCGCTCACCCAGCTCGAGGAGGCGACGAAGAGCGGCTTCGCGCAGCTGGAGATGGTCCGCTCCGACCCGGACCTGGCGACAATCCGCAACGATGCCCGCTACCCGTCGGTCCTTTCCAGGATCGAGGCCAACCGGTACCCCTGCAAAGCCCACCCGGCCGCGCGCCAGTTTGACTTCCTGACGGGGTACTGGAGCATGCAGATGGATGGCGAGGAGATCGGCACGAACCGGTTCGAGACGCTGAGCGGGGCCTGCATCCACGTGGAGAGCCCCATCCTTCCCACGCTTACCGGAAAGGGGATCAGCTACTACGACGCGGATACGGGGAACTGGCGCCAGATCATGGTCTTCGACAACGGTAACATCGTCGATCTCGTGGGCGGCTGGCGCGACGGAGCCATGCGCTTCGAAGGCAAGCTCCGCAACGTTAATGGAAACTCGCAGTACCGGCGCGTCGTCTTCACTCCCCTCGAGGGAGATCGGGTGCGCGAGACGATCGAGGTCTCGCCGGATGGCCGGAGCTGGTCACTGGCTTTCGACGCCACGTATGTACGGAAGAGGGAGGAGGCCTCCACCACGGAGCCGTAGCACCGTAGCCGGGATCCCGGGGGCCGGGCGGACGCAGGGTCGACAGCTGAGGAGGCCGTGACCCGCCGTCTTTCCTGGCTGACCACTTCGAGTGTGGAGCAGCATTAATGGACAAGTCGCAAAGGGCGGGCACGCGGATCTCGGACGAAACTCTGCAACTCGTGGAGGAGATGCGGGACCGGGTGCTCACCGGAACGGAGTACGGATACCTCTCCCATCTTGCGCGGCACCTGATCGAGCGCGAGATCCCTGCGATGATCCAGGAGATCCGGAGACTCCGCGGAATGGGAGAGGAGCATCCGAGCCTCAGATGAGGCTCTCTCCTCCCCCCTGAGAAAGCCACGCTACAGCAGTCGGTCGTCGTCCTGCCTCGCGCACCGAGAGATACCCCGTCGCCACCGACCGAGGCGCCTCGATCCATCCCGGTAAGAAAAATCCAATACGGCTGCTGCCCGCCTCTGCATATTTGTAACCGCGTACCGGGGCACCCCGCCCCCGCGTAGTACCCACCTCGTGGAGATCACAACCATGGACATGTCCGCAGCGGTCGGCGCCATCAACTGGCTGGCGGTGGTGGTAGCCAGCGTCAGCACCTTCGTCCTGGGCGCACTGTGGTATGGGCCCCTATTCGGAAAGACCTGGATGCGCGCCTCGGGGATGAGCGAAGAGCAGATGGCCCAGGGCGGGGCCGGCATGATCTTCGGGCTCAGCTTCGTGCTGCAGCTGGTAGCGGCAGTCGTGCTGGCGATGTTCATAGGCGCGAATTCGACGATCGGCTTCGGTCTTTTCGCCGGCGGGTCGGTGGGCCTCTTCTGGGTCGCGGCAGCCCTTGGTGTCGTGTACCTCTTCGAGCGGCGCCCGCTGGCGCATTGGGCCGTGAATGCGGGCTATCATGTCGTCTCCTTCCTGGTCATGGGCGCCATCCTGGGGGCGTGGAGCTGATCGGAGCTCTTGCGGCGGAGGGCCGGAGCCGGTACCATGCCATCATCCTCCCACTCCCCCGCCATGACCGAGTTCCAATTCTTCCAGTTCCGGCCCTCGCCCGCCCTTGCCCCGTTCGTAGAGCTGATCTGGGGGGCCCGTGGCCCCGGAGAGCTCACCCGTGAAGCCGTTCTGCCCAACGGGGCCGCCGAGTTGATGATCAACTTCGGTCCCAGGCAGAAGGTGCTTGCCTACGGCGACCGGAGCGTGAATGAGGACTTCGCCCGGGCGTGGCTCGCGGGCATCCAGGACCAGCCGCTGGTGATCGGGTCCCCGGAGGGGTGCGATCACCTCGGTGTACGCTTCAGGCCGGGGGGGGCGCACGCCTTCTTCGACCTCTCCATGGAATCCGTGACCAACCAGGTGGTCGAGCTGGACCTCCTCATCGGCCGCACGGCCGAGGGGCTCCGCGATCGTCTGGGAGAGGCGCGCACGGACGAGGCGCGCGCGCGCGCGGTGGAGGCCTGGCTCCTGGAGCGGAGGTGGGGCGTACACCCGTATCATGCCATGGTACGCCGCGCCATCGACCTGGCCAGATATAGCCAGTTCCACCTGGGGGTCGGCGATCTCTGCGAGCACCTGGGCCTCAGCAACCGTCACCTGATCACACAGTTCCGCAGGATCGTCGGGACCACGCCGAAGACGATCCTCCGCATCGAGCGGTTCCACACGGTGGTCCACAGCGTGCGCGAGCAGGCTGTGGCGGACTGGACCCATCTGGCCTACCGTTTTGGTTTCGCCGACCAGTCCCACCTGGTCCGGGAGTTTCACCGCTTCGCCGGGGTCACACCTTCGGCGTTCCTCGCCCGACGGACCCCGGATGGGAGCCACCTGATCGTGGATTGAACGGGGACGACCGCAGTCGGGGGGAGCAGGGCGGGTCAGGGTGAGTGACTGGCGATCAGGCGGCGGGCGGCCGCGTGGGCGTCCCGGGCGGCGCTCAGCTTGCCGGCAGCGAACGCGGCGGCGGTGGCACCTTCGATCAACAGGAACAGCCCCCGGGCGAGCCCCGCCGGCTCCTGCCATTCACCCTCGGCGGCCACGCGGTGCAGCGCCGCGACCACCCAGTCCTTGTGCTCCGTGACCACCCTCCTTGCCTCCACGTCGTCCGACGACAGCTCGGCGGCGGCGTTGAGCAGCGCACACCCACGAAAGTCGGGTTCCTGGAACCACTGGTCCAGCCAGTCGAAGATCTGCAGAATACGGGTCTCCGGCGTACCCGGTCCCCGCAGGATCTCGCCCCAGAGCAGCTCCCGCCGAGCCGCGCTGCGTCTGAGCGCCTCCACCACGACCGCCTGCTTGGATCCGAAGAGATTGTAGAGCGTCGGCTTGGATACGCCCGCCGCCTCGGCGATGGCGTCCACTCCCGAGGTGTTGATCCCCTGGCTGTAGAACAGATCGGCGGCTGCAGCAACGATCCGTTCGCCTGTGCTCGGCGTCTTGCGGAGTCCTGACACGGGGTTCGTCTGCTACCCAGAGGGTGGAAGCGGGTCCCTGGCCCTGAAGAGGGAACATACCCCGCGCGACCGCCACCGGCAAACCTTGCCTCGTTCCGGAAACCGGGAGGGGCGCCGCATCCGGGAGATGCGGGCACCCCATGTTTTCGGCCGGCCCGTACGCCGCCTTTTTCTTCCCCTCAACTCCGGCCATCCACAACTTTCGGCCTTACCTGGTGCGTCAGGGAGGGCTCATCGTCCGAGCCAGTAGTTCACCTTCACCACGAAGACATTGTCCGGCTGCGCTTCGAAGATGCCGCCGACATCCCGCCCCAGCTCGAAGTCGCCGAAGGACTCCGTCCCGCCGCGGTTCTGCTGCCAGACCAGGAAGAGCGTGGAGCCGGGCCGGTACTCCCAGCGCAGCACCGCCGTCCCCCGCAGGCTGCGCACGTTGAAGTCCGGGTTCGCGAAGGTGAGGGCCGCCGTCGCCGGGTCGCGGTCCGCGTCCAGCACGTAGAGGCTGTCCCGTCCCGCCCGGTCCCGGACCGCCGAGAGCTGCCCGGCGTCGAAGACGCGCTTGCGCGTCGTCCGGGTCGCGGTGAACTCCTTGAACGCCGAGTAGTCGCCCGTGGCCACGAAGGGCTCCACGTAGCCATCCAGCGAAAGGGTGGGCGTGAAGGTCCAGCTCAGGCGCGTCCCCATCGAGAGGGTCCGCCGGAAGATGGTCGCGAAGACCGCCCGGTGCCCCAGGAAGTGCGTGGCCGTGGGATCGGTGCGGCGCAGCACGTACTGGGCGATGCTCTCATTCTGCCGGTACGAGGGGTTGAGGGTGAGGGAGACGTTCGACGCGGGCTTCACCTCTACCCCCAGCCCGAATCCGTTCCCCCAGCCGTCGTCCGCGTCACGCCCGAAGAATGCGTTGGCATTGACCACGATGGCGCGGCGCGCGTCGGTGTTCAGGGTCCCCGAGAAGTAGTACTCGCGGGGTCTGTGGACCACGGGTCCTCCCCGGGTGGCCCGGTCGTCGGACGCCTCGGGCCGGAAACGCCCGAAGAGGTTAGCGGACCAGTAGTTGAGAAGCTGGCTGTTCAGCGTGCCGTGCACCTGTCCGTCGGTCCCGTCGCCATCGAAGTTGTACTGGCGCTGCCCACCGAGCAGCACCTGGAGGCTGCGGTAGTACGCCGTGGGCCTCGTCCACCGCCGGAGAACGTTGCCGTTGAGCCAGACGTAGTCCACCGGCCCGAGGAAGGCGACGTCGTTGACCTCGAATCCCGGGCTGCGGTAGTTCACCTGCCCCTCCCATCGCCAATCCCCCCCCACCTTGGCCAGGCGCAGGTATCCGCCGTGGCCCCGCAGGACCCCGAGCGAGGGATCGTACGCATCGCTGAAGAGGCCGTTGGAGCCGTGCTGGCGGTCCGGCCGCTGGAAGTAGCGCGCCGAGGCGTGCTGCAGGCGCACGACGGCGAGGCTGTCACCGCTCACCTGCGAGACGGCGAAGTTCCCCCGCAGCTCGTAGGTGCGCTCGCGCCACGCCCGGATCCAGTCCACCCCCAGCGCCTCGGCGCGCGCCGGCAGTTGCTGGGCGAGGGAGTCGTAGGCGAAGCGACGCGCCACGGAGGTGGCCATGAAGCCGAAGTAACCGTTCCCGCCCGAGAGGTTGCGCTGGAGGCGGGCCACGAAGTAGTTGGTCAGTGGCTCCACCTCGCGGGAGAGCCGCTGCCCGTCGGCGGTGACCAGCTCGGCCCTCTCCGAGCCGGTGACGGCGTCCAGCACCCCCACCTGCCACCCGTTCGCGATCTGGCCCGTCACCTTCGCCGCGCCCAGGATGGAGGTGTTGTCCGGAGCCTCCGAGTAGCGGATCCGGGGGGGGAGCGAGCCCTGGGGGGCCCGGCCGATGCGACGGGTGTAGAAGAGGTTCATCCCGTTCGCGTTGCTGCAGTTGAAGCAGCTCAGCCCGCCGAAGTTCAGCACTCCGCTCCCCTCCACGAAGAAGGGGCGCTTCTCCTGGAAGAAGGTCTCGAAGGCGGTGAGGTTGACCTCGGCGGGGTCCTGCTCCACCTGTCCGAAGTCGGGGTTGAGGGTAGCCGAGAGCGTCAGGCTCGGGGTGAGCAGCATCTTCACGTCCGCGCCGATCCCCGCCTCGTACTCCTCGGGGCGCTGGAGCGGGGTCCCGGGCTGCGCGGGGGTCACGTAGCTGGCCCGCGCGACGGTGTAGGGGAGGACCTCGAAGCCGCGGGGGCGGGCGCTGAAGCGCAGGTCGGTCAGGTGGCCGAACCGGGGGGGGCCGCCCGACTCGGTCTTCCCCCAGAAGGACCACATGCTGAGCTCGTTCAGTCGGTCCACGTAGCGCCAGAGCTGCACCCCCCAGGTCAGCGTCGAGTCCGGAGGGAAGCGGAGCTGCGAGAGGGGGATCCTCAGCTCGGCGGTCCACCCGAGGGAGTCGATGCGGGTCGCGACCTCCCAGACGGCGTTCCAGGCGGGATCGGCGAAGCTGGTCGCCTGTCCGGCATCCCACTTCACGCCGGAGGGGTTGATCCAGAACTGGGTCCGCCCGCTGTGGTCGTGGTACGTGTCCAGAACGATCATGAACCCATCTCCGGCCACCAGATTCTCGTCACGGCGCGCCAGGCGGGTGCGGACCCCAGCGGCCCCCAGGGAGTCGTACATCCGCGCGCCCACGTACAGCGCCTGCGCGTCGTAGGCGAAGCGCACCTCGGTGCGCTGCGTGGCGGGCTCTCCCTCGCGGGGATCCTGCTGCCGGAAGTCCGTGGCTACGGAAGGGGACGACCACGTGCCCTCCTTGAGCACCCCGTCCAGCACGATGGGGTCGGTGGCAGCCACCGCCCGCACGCTGGGGACGGCCTCGTGGGTGGAGGCACCGTTCTGCTGGTTCTGGGCGCCGAGGGAGGGAGGGAGGGCAACTCCGGTGAGCACTCCCGTCAACGC
>DATAAL010000004.1:0-21979 GCA_036260145.1 Longimicrobiaceae bacterium
AGGCTCACGGGGGGCCTGCCGGAAGCGGAGCGTGCGGGGGCGTTCCCACCTCAGGGTCACCTCCCGTCGCTGCCGCTGGCGGAGCACCTCCAGCCGCACCTCCTCGTCCGGGGAGCGGAAGACCGCCTGCCGCAGGTCGGCGAGCGTCTCCACCTCGCGCCCGTCCACCCGGGTCACCACGTCGCCCGCCTCGATCCCCGCCCGGGCCGCGGGGCTCCCCGGAGCCACACGGAGCGCCAGGAGCCCCTCCTCGGTCCCGAAGTACCGTCCCAGCCCCGGGTTCATCTGGGTGAACTCCGCCCCGGCCAGCGCCCGGGAGCCCACCTCGATGCTGAACGGCAGGGTCTCCAGCATCCCCCGCTCGAACACGCTGTCCAGCCTCATGGTGACGACCCTGTCCGGCCCCGCGTGCCGCAGCCGGACCCGGGCGCTGTCCAGCCGCGTGAACAGGCTGTCCAGGTGGGCGCCGATGGTGTCCACGCGCAGCCGGATCCTGTCGCGCACCGAGTCGACGTCCAGCGTGTGCTCCCGGTCACCGCGCCGGAGGATGATCACCTCCCCCCCCCGCTCCTTGGCCACCACCCGCACCTGCCGCTCCCGCCCCCCGCGCCGCAGGTGGAGCCGGAGGGTGTCACCGGGCTCCACCCGGAGTCTCCGGACCGTCTCCCCCCGCGCCGCCTGCCCGTTGAGCCGGACCAGGGTGTCCCCCCGGACCACCCCCGCGCGCGCCGCCGGCGACTCCGGGAGCACATCGCGCACGACCACGGGACCGTCGTCCCTCCAGTCGAACGCCACCCCGATCCACCCCCGGCTCGGAGGCTCCATCATCTCCGTGTCTTCCAGCATGATGATCCGCTCCCCCCGGACCATCGGGGGCTCCGGTGGGCGCGGGTCCTGCGCCCCGGCCGGGGATCCCCCGAGCCCGGCCAGCACAGCCGCCAGCGTGGCAATGAAAGCATTCCTTCGCATCATCATCGTATTCCTCGTCTCCAGGTCAGTACCAGGTCTCTTCCGAGCTGCGGGCGAGCTGCCGCAGGGTCGCGTCCCGCGCACCGATCGCCGCCAGGTGGTACCCGTTGATCACGGGGTCGTCCGGCGCGCGCTCCAGCGCGCTCCGCGTGGCGCGGACCAGCCCCTCCAGGGTGGCGAGGCGGGTCACCGGGTCGGCGTCCTCCGCGGCGGCCATCCGGGCGTACTCCTCCAGCGCCCGGAGGTACTCCGTTTCCGCCTCACGCAGGCCGGTGCCCTCCCCGGGCCGCGCCCGGCGGGGTGCCGGGACTACCACCCGCCCCCGCGGGGCGGCCTGGACTGCGGGCTCCGCCTCCGGATCCGCGGGTTCCAGGGCCGCGGCCTGGACGACGCTCCCGGTCCCCGTCGCGCCGGTGGGCACCGCACCGATCTCCGGTGCCCGCGCGGGAGCGGGAGTTACCGCCACCGGAGGGGCCAGATAGGGGGTGTCCGGCGAGTGCGTGTCCCCGCCGCTCCAGAGCGCCACCCCCGCGGCGCTCCCCATCACCAGGACCGCGACGGAGGCGGCGATGCGGAGGAGGGTGTACTCCGGGAATGCCCGCCTGCGGCGGACCAGCCCCTCCGCCTGGAGCCGGGCCTCGATGGCGGTCCAGGCGGCGGGAGAGGGCTCCGGGTCGGGGAGCTGGGCCAGCTCCTCGGTCTGGAGCCGCATCTCGCTCAGCTCCCGCCTGCAGACGAGGCACGTCTGCAGGTGGAGCGCCTCCTCCGGCTCCGGCGCCTCGTCCACCAGGCGCGCGATGGCCTCGAGGGTCAGGTGCGGCATGTCTCGATCCCTTCCACCGGTTCGGTCGCGGAGGTCAGAAGCTGGCGCATCCGGGCGCGGGCCTTGAAGAGCTGGCTCTTGCACGTTCCCGGCGCCACTCCCAGCATGGCTCCGATCTCCTCATGGGTGTACCCCTCCACGTCGTGGAGGACCAGGACCCGGCGCATCCCCTCGGGGAGGCGCTCCAGGGCGCGCTCCAGCCGGAGCCGGAGCAGGGTGTTCTCACCCGCCGGACGCTCCAGGAGGGTGTCGTCCAGGGGAGCCTCCCGCCCCACCCGGCGCTCCCGGGAGCGCCGGGCGTGGAGCGCGGTGTTCACGGCGATGCGGTGCAGCCAGGTGGAGAAGCGGGAATCGCCGCGGAAGCCGGGGAGGGCGCGCACCGCCCGGACCCACGCCTCCTGGGCCCAGTCCTCCGCCAGCGCGTCCTCCCCCGCCATGCGGCGCACCACCGCGTACACCCGCCGGGAGTACTGCCGGTAGAGTGCCTGGATCGCGCCGCCATCGCCCTGTTTCGCGCTCTGGATGAGTTGCGTTTCGGTCATGATCCGTTCAACGGGTCCTGGCAATGAGATGCCGGGACCGGGCAAAGCGTTGCCCGGAAGGTTGCAGAGGGTTCATCGTGCCGCCGGAAGGGACCACGGGAGGGGGTACATCGGGAGAGGAGGGTACTGCGGGGCGGAGGAGGGGGGCCGCAGTCGCGGCACCCCCTCCGGGTCGATCAGCTCGCGATGGCGCCGCCCAGGAGCGCCGCGCCACCGGTGATCATCCCCACCACCATCATCACGATGACCAGGCCGATCCAGCCGATGATCGCGGTTGCCACGGCCTTCCCCGTGGAGAAGTCGAGCGCCTGTCGAATCGCGACGATCCCCGCGACCAGAACCCAGAGCATCACGACCAAACGGATCAGGCCGCCGAGGATGGGGATGATCCCGAGGATGTAGAGCACCCCGGGCGACTGCGCGAACCCGATGGTCCGCAGCAGCTCCCCCCAGTCCGCCGTCCCCCCGAAGAGCTTGGTCCCGACGATGTAGGTGATCCCGGACCAGACGAGCCAGCCGATGAAGGCGGCGATCAGTCCGCCGATCAGCCCGGTAATCCCCCCTTCTCCGATCGCCCCGATGCCGGAAGCCACCGCCACGATCGCCACGACGGTCGCCGCCTGCCCCGTCGCCGTCCGGTCGGCCTCCACCTGCTCGTAGGTGGCGACGTCGAGCGTCGCCGCCCCGATCATCCGCTGCACCAGCGATCCACGGGTCGCGTCCGCAATGCCATCCGCCATGCCGTCCTCCGGATAGGGGTTTGGGGAGCCTCTTCGCGAAACAACATAGTCGCGTCGGCGGTACGGGGGAAGGAGAATGTTCGCGGCCATCCAACGCTTCGGGGCTCCCGGCGGTAGATACGGACAGGGAGCCGCGAGCGTGGACGGCTCCGCAAGGGAGCAACCGAGATATTCGAGCAAGGGAGCGAAGATGAAGAAGGTATACCGTCGCATGCTGGTCCTGGCCCTCCTGGCGGCCCCCGTTTCCCTCGTCGCCCAGGATCGTGGAACCCCCTCGCCTGAGGCGCGCGCGCGTGCCGAGGCCCGCCGCCCGGAGGGACCGCCGTTCGGCGCCCTGCTGAGGCACCGGCAGGAGCTGGGGCTGAGCGCCGAGCAGGTGTCGCGACTGGAGGCGATCGGCCGCCGCCTGGAGGAGCAGAACCGTCCCCTGCGCGAGCGGCTCCGCCGGGAGCGCGAGGAGTTTGTCGCCCGGAGGCGGGCGCAGATCGAGCGGCTCTCCCCCGAGCAGCGGCGCGACACCCTGCGCAGGCTGCGCGAGGAGCGGCGCCAGCGGCGCATCCCGGAGGGGATGCGTCCGATCGTGCAGCAGATCCAGCAGAACACGCGGCGGGCGATGGAGGAGGCGCAGTCGGTGCTGACCCCGGAGCAGAAGGAGCGCGCCCGCTCCCTGATCCGCCAGCGCCGCGAGGAGATGCGGGAGCGGATGAGGGAGCACCGCGGCCGGCGCGGCGACCGCCACGGCCCCCGGGTCCACCGGCTTCCGTCCTGAGCCGGAAGCGGCTCCCCGCATGGACGCACCGCTCCCCACCGGTCCCGGAACGTCGCCCGAGGACGCCCTGGACGCGCAGCTGGTGGAGCGCGTCCGCCGCGGGGAAGCCGGGGCCTTCGACCAGCTCGTCGCCCGCCATATGCGGCGGGCGTTCGGAGTGGCCTACCGGCTGCTGGGGCAGCGGGAGGACGCGGAGGACCTGGTCCAGGAGGCGTTCCTCGCCGTCCTGGAGCGGATCGACACCTTCCAGGCGGGGCGGAGCTTCGCCCCCTGGTTCTACCGGATCCTGGTGAACCGGGGGCTCAACGCCCGCAAGGCGCGCGCCCTGCGCGTGACCGAGCCGATCCCGGAGACGGCGGCCGCGCGTTCCACCGCACCGGACCGCGAGGCGGAGCGAAGCGAGCTGCGGGAGGAGCTGCGGAGCGCGCTGGAGGCGCTCCCGGAAAGACAGCGCACCATCGTGGAGCTGTTCGAGCTGGAGGGGTTCTCCGGCCCGGAGATCGCCGGGATCCTGGACATCCCGGAAGGGACGGTGCGCTGGCATCTGCACGAGGCGCGCAGGACGATGCGCCTGGCCCTCGCGCCCTTCGAAGCCAAGGAGCTGTGATGGAAGAGCTTTCTCGTGATCCGGCAGCGGATCCCCGCCTGGCGGCCGCGCTCCGTAACCTGGACCCGCCCCCCGCGGGGGAGGTGGACTGGGAGCGGCTCCGCGCCTCCCTCCGCGCCCGCGCCGAGCTCCCGCTGGCGCGGCGCCGCCGGACCGCGCGCCTACGCACCGCCGCCCGGTGGGCGAGGGTGGTGGTCCCCGCCGCGGCGGCCGCGGGGCTGGCCCTCGCCGTGCAGACCCGGGCCCTGCGTCCCGTCGGAGGGCCGCAGTCGTCGGGCCGCGTGGCCGGAGACATCGGGGCGGGCCGGCCCGCGCTGGTGGACGAGGTGGTGTACGCCTCGTACCCGGCGCAGGAGGTGGACCGCCTGATCTCCGGCCGTGCGGAGGCGGATGCCCTGCTGCTGGCGGCGGTGGGGGAGGAGCCGGCACGGCTTTAGGAGGCGTCGCATGGCCCTGCGGCACCCGGGTCGGCTTCTTGCAGTCGGCCGGATGAGCCATATCGCAGCCGTCTCCTCACCCAGCTTCCAGAGACTATGAAGAACCGAGCTCCCGTCGCTCTCTTCGTCGCGCTCCTGCTCGGGCTCGCGGCCCCCGCCCGCGCGCAGCAGGGGGTCGCGCTCAAGGGGCACTTCCTGTTCAACTCCTCCGCGGTGAGCACCGAGCGCACCGACACCTTCCCGGACGCCAGCGGGATCAGCCTCGGCGCCGAGCTGGTCCTTCCCCTGGGGATCGGGGTGGGAGTGTCGGCCTACACCAGCAGCGGCTCCGATTCCAGCCTGGACACCAGCACCCTGACGGGCCTGGCGGAGGCCAACTACTTCTTCCGGCTCCCCCTCCT
Organism: Longimicrobiaceae bacterium; assembly: GCA_036260145.1. Taxonomy (GTDB): domain Bacteria; phylum Gemmatimonadota; class Gemmatimonadetes; order Longimicrobiales; family Longimicrobiaceae; genus JAFAYN01. The sequence goes on from DATAAL010000004.1 coordinate 5,289, forward strand.
TCCCATCGCTCCTTACGCCGGAGTGCACGCGGGGCTGGGACGCTACAGCAAGGAGGACCTGCGGGACCCCCGCCGCCCCGAGGTGGAGGACACCTGGACGCAGCTCGGCTACCAGGTGGGGGTGCGGGTGCAGCTCAACTCCCTGCTGGGCGTAGACGCACAGTACCGCAGGGTGAGCAACTCCGCCGCCGAGGACCAGGAAGGCGACCTGGAGCGCAACCAGTTCCTGCTGGGCGTGACGCTGTTCTAGCCCTCCCCGATCGCCGGAACGTCTGCGGGGTGCAACACCCCGCGCTCATGGCGCGCCGTCCCCCTGGACCGGAGCAGAACGAGGGAGCCATCCCGCAGGTGCGGGGTGGCTCTTTTCGCGCCGCCGGGGGAGGAAGGTGCCACTGATGCGCGGGAGTCCCGTCACTCATTGACAAGCGGGTTTCCGGGAGCTACTCTCTGCCAAGATTTCTCTTCTTGGTCCAGATCGCGTCGGCCGGCGCTCTTCAGGATGGACCTTCGCGTGCCTCCGCGCGATCCCGACCTCGATTGTCCGCGGTATCGTCCGTCTCGTCTCGCGAACCGCACTGCAGCTCCTCCGGTGCGGGGTCAGCCCTGTTCGAACCGTCGTTCTCATCCGGGCCCTGTGCTCGCCACCCGCAGGAAAGGAGGATGTAACAGGATCCACTCTGGTCCGCTCGGCAAGGGGCGCTCGCCGCTGCGGCGCTCCGCGCATCGTGGGGGTTTCGTTTCTGTCGGTCTTCGGTCACCGGCAACACAAGGAGATCAGGCATGTCCAAGATTCGTTGGCTATTCGCGCTCGGCCTCGCGATAGTCGTGCTCCCCGGATCCGTGATTGCCCAGACGACGGGCACAGTCACCGGCCGGGTCACCGACCAGCAGCAGCAGCCCGTCGCCGGGGCCCAGGTTCTCGTCGTGGGAGGTAGCGCTCGCGCGGTAACCGACCAGAGCGGGAACTACCGCCTCACCGGGGTACGCGCCGGCTCGGTGCAGGTGAGCGCCACCCGGCTCGGCTTCGACACCCGGACGCAGACGGTGAACGTCACCGCCGGGGGAACGGCGAACGCCGACTTCACCCTCTCCTCCTCCGCTCTCGAGATCGGCGGGCTGGTGGTCACCGCCACCGGCCGCGAGCAGCGCCAGCGGGAGATGGGGAACGCGGTGAGCACCATCAATACCGCGCAGGTGGAGATGGCTTCGGTGCCCTCCACCACCTCGCTCATCCAGGGACGCTCGGCTGGCGTGACAGTTACCAACGCCAGCGGGGAGGTCGGCACCTCCTCGCGCATCCGCATCCGCGGCTCCAACAGCGTCTCGCTCTCCAACGAGCCGCTGGTGATCGTGGACGGCGTCCGGATCAACAGCAGCGAGATCACCACCGTGGGGAGCTGGCAGAGCGTCTCCCGCCTCAACGACATCAACCCCGAGGACATCGAGAACGTCGAGATCCTCAAGGGACCGGCGGCCGCGGCGCTCTACGGCACGGCGGCGGCGAACGGCGTGATCCAGATCACCACCAAGCGCGGACGCGCCGGCGCCCCGCGCTGGAGCGTCTATACGGAGCTGACCAACATGCGGGACGTGTACGACTACCCCGCCAGCTTCCGCGCGGACTGCTACCTCTTGGACGTGGCGGAGGGCGGCTGCAACGAGGTGACCGGCATCATCTCGTTCAACCCGCTGGAGACGCCGGGCTTCTCGCCCTTCATCGACGGGCACCGGCGACAGGTGGGGCTCAGCGTGTCGGGCGGGAGTGAGGCGGTCACGTACTACATCTCCGGCGACGTGGAGGACGAGCAGGGGGTGTACGAGACCAACCAGGCGAACCGCTACAACCTCCGGGCGAACCTGACCAGCCGGCTCAGCGACCAGCTCAACCTCACCCTCAAGACCGGCTACAACCGGAGCGATGCCAAGCTGCCGCCGAACGACAACAACCTCTACGGCTACCTGCTCAACGGCCTGCTGGGGTCGGCCGACCCGGAGGTCAACTGCGGCAACTACGGGATCTGCAAGGAGGAGACCGGGGCCTTCGACTCCGGCCAGGAGACCAGCCGCTTCGTCAGCTCCATCAACGCCAACTACCGTCCGCTGGACTGGCTGAGCATCGTCGGCACCTTCGGGCTGGACCAGGTCAACCGGCACGACTTCGAGACCGCTCCGCCCAACCGGATCCGGCCGGTCTTCAGCTCACTGATCCCGATGGGGTATCGGACCTCCAACCGCGTGGAGACCACCAACCTCACCGGGACGCTCGACGCGACCTCCACCTTCAACCTGCGGGAGAACCTGGTCTCCACCACCTCGGTGGGCACGCAGCACAACCGCGAGAACTATTACGACACCCGGGCCTTCGGCCGCGGACTCGCCCCCGGGACCAACTCCCTGAAGGGCACCTCCCAGCTCTTCGCGGTGAATGAGAACACGGTGGAGAACTCCACCGTCGGCGCTTACGGGCAGCAGCAGTTCGCCTGGAACGACCGCATCTTCATCACCGGCGCGCTCCGCGGCGACGACAACAGCGCCTTCGGGACCGGGACCGCCTTCGTGTGGTACCCGTCGGTCAGCGGCTCGTGGGTGCTCTCCGAGGAGCCGTTCTTCTCGCGGGTTCCCGCGTTCAGCAACCTGCGGCTGAGGGCGGCATACGGCAAGTCGGGGCTCCGCCCCCGCTTCCGTGACGCCATCACCTACTTCACGCCCGAGGCGGTGAGGGTCGGCAGCGCCGACGTGGCCGCAGTCACGCTGGCGGGTACGGGGAACCCGGACCTGAGGCCGGAGATCTCCACGGAGCTGGAGCTCGGCTTCGACGCCGGCCTCCTGGACGACCGGATCGGGCTGGAGTTCACCTTCTACGACAAGAAGTCCGAGGACGCCCTCATCGAGCGGCGGCTGGCCCCCTCGCTCGGGCTGACCACGACCCGCTTCGAGAACGTCGGGAGCGTGAGCAACCGGGGCTTCGAGGCGATGCTGAACGCCCGCGTCCTCGAGAGCCGGAACTTCGCGTGGGACTTCGCGCTCAGCGCCTCCCGCACCAGGAACGAGCTGCTCGAGCTGGGCGAGGGGATCGAGCCGATCATCATGGGCGGCACCCGGGTCCAGCAGCGTCACCAGCCCGGGTACCCGCTGGGTGGGTACTGGTTCAAGCCCGTGACCTACGCGGACGCGAACGGCGACGGGCTGCTGCAGGTCAGCGAGGTCAGCATCGGGGACACGGCGGTGTACATGGGCTCGCCCTTCCCCACCAAGGAGGCGTCCTTCACCACCAACTTCACGCTGTTCAACACCGTGAAGCTGTCGGGGCTGGTCGACTACAAGGGCGGGCACAAGCAGATGAACTTCACCCGCTTCGACCGCTGCTCGTGGGAGGCCATCTGTGAGGCGCAGTTCGTCCGCGACCGGACCAACCTTACGGACCAGGCGGGCCTCATCGCGTTCTACATCCTCTCCCCGCAGGAGAACACGACGGTCTACCTGGAGGACTCGGACTTCGTGAAGCTCCGCGAGCTCTCGCTCAGCCTGATGGCCCCCGAGCGCTGGGCGAGCCGGTTCGGGATGAGCGGGCTGAGGCTGACGCTCTCGGGCCGCAACCTGAAGACCTGGACGGACTACACGGGCTTCGACCCGGAGGTCAACGGGTTCGGGCTCACGAACTTCCAGACCTACGACTACTACACGCAGCCGCCGCTCCGCTACTACACGGCGCGTATCGACGTGAACTTCTGAGAGGGCGAACCCACCATATGACAACACGCAACGCGATGATCCGTTCCGGGAGAGGCCGCTGGCCTCTCCCCCGGGCCGCCCTGGTCGCGGCCCTGCTGGTCCCGCTGGCGGCCTGCGACACGGAGGGGCTGCTGGAGGTGGAGGATCCGGACGTCACCCGGCCGGAGTCGCTCTTCGATCCCTCCAACCTCCCGGCGCTCCGGGCGACGGTGATCGGCGACTTCGGGGTCGCCTACGCCGGTTCGGGATCGAGCACCCTCAACATGGGTCTGACGCACCTCGCCGGCCTCATGGCCGACGAGCTCTGGCACTCGGGCACCTACGGGCAGAACCGGGAGCTCGACAAGCGCCAGGTGGGCAACACCAACAGCCTGCTGATCAGCGCCACGCGGAACCTGTACCGCGCCCGCACCTCGGCGCAGATCGGTCTGAACTCGTACGCGCAGAACGGGCCGAACACAGCGGAGCACGCAGAGATGGCGAACTTCGAGGGGTACATCTACACCCTCTTCGCCGAGAACTACTGCGGCGCCGTCCCCTTCAGCAGCGAGGTGAACGGCGAGTTCGAGTACGGCGCGCCGGAGACCCGGGAGCAGATCTACGCCCGGGCGATCGCGTCCTTCGACCGGGCGCTGCAGATCGCGAACGCGGCGGGGACGGGGGCTGCCGCCGTGGCGCAGCAGCGGCTCGCGCGCATCGGGAAGGCGCGGGTCCTGGTGGGGCTGGACCGGTACTCGGAGGCCGCGGCGCTGGTTTCCGCGATCCCCACCACCTACGCCTACCAGGTCCAGCACTCGGCGAACACCACCCGGCAGAACAACGGGATCTGGGGGAACAACTGGGGCCGCCGCGAGGTGGCGCTCGCCAGCCAGGAGGGGATCAACGGGGTGCAGTTCCGCCAGGGGACCGCCTCCGCGCAGGATGTAGTGGTCAGCGTCGATCCGCGCCTCCCCTGGAGCTTCCGGAACGGCGCGGCCGATTCCCGGTCGGTGCACCACTTCCAGCACAAGTACGCGACGCAGAACGCCCCCACCCCGCTGGCCACCGGGATCGAGGCGCGGCTGATCGAGGCGGAGGCCGCACTCAACCGGGGGCAGAGCAATGCGTACCTGACGATCCTGAACTCCCTGCGGAGCGGTGTCGGCCTGGCGGCGCTCACCGATCCGGGAACCCCGCAGGCCCGCGTCAACCAGTACTTCACCGAGCGGGCCATGTGGCTCTGGGGCACGGCCAACCGACTGAGTGACCTGCGCCGCCTGGTGCGTCAGTACGGGCGTACGGCGAACTCGGTCTTCCCGACCGGTGCGTACATCCGTCCCGGCGTTTCGGGGCCACGGACCGAGGGTACCTACGGGACCGACGTGGCCTTCCCCATGCTCTTCGACGAGCAGAACAACCCGGCCTTCAAGCAGGCCGCCGCCCAGTGCAACACCACGGTGGCATGATCCACGCCGGATGAGCCGCACGGCTCACAACGGGCAGGGAAACAGGGAGGGGGGACCTCGCGGTCCCCCCTCCCTGTTCTTTGCGCTGGCCGCTTCTTGCCTACCGGGCTCGGGCGCCCAGGTAGATCGCGTTGGCGAGAAGCCCCGCGGGAGCGTCGAAGACCCCGCGGAAGAGCGGATCCTCCGCAAAGAGGATCACCCTCCCCGCGCCCACCCCGTCCACGGTGGCGTACGGGCGTCCTGCGTAGGCGCGGCGGGTGTTGTCCGGGAAGGTGAAGCCCGAGATCACCAGCCGGTCGCCGCCGGCGTACATCACCGGGTTCGCTCCGCCGGTGGAGGCGCGGAGCGGGAGGTACTGCGCCAGGACGGCGAGTTCGTCGTCCTCGTAGCCGAAGGTGAGCCAGTGGGTGGGGTCGAGCCGCGCCCGCAGGAAGGCTCCGGAGAGGGCGATGGGCGCGTCCGGGCGCGCCCCGGGGCTCATCTCGGGGGGGAGGTCCGTTCCCTCGGGGGCCCGCTCCTCCGCCCGGCGCGCGAGTGCGGCCGCGGAGTCCGCCGGGAGGGAAGCTTCCCGCACGGCCTCGCGCTCCGTCCCCAGCTCCTGCTCCTGCAGGAACTCCGCTCCGGCGGCGTACCCCACCAGCGTCCCTCCCCTCCGCACCCAGTCGCGGATCCGCTCCACCGCCTCCCTACGGAGGCTCCGGGAGTAGCGGCCGTCCGGGAGGACCAGGACGTCGAAGTCGTCCAGGCGGAAGCGGTCCAGCTCGGTGGCGCGCAGCGCGGTGAAGGGCTGGCCCAGCTGCCGCTCCAGGTGGAACCAGAGGGCGCCGTACGAGGTGGGACTCACCCCCTCCCCGGCGAGCACCGCCACCCGCGGGGAGCGGAGGGTGCGCACCGAGCCGGACCCCGTTCCCACCGGAACACCCGTCTGGAAGGCGGTCTGCACCGCCGTTACCCGCACTCCGGCCTCCCGGGCCAGGGCGTCGATCCGCGCGTGCAGCTCGGGGCGGTTACGCTCCACCCGCACCACGTAGCTCCCACGGGGGAACCCCACGCTGTCCACCCCCAGCTCGCGCTGCGCTACCGCCACGTTGAACCCCTCGTCGAGGAGGCGGGCCAGCAGCCGGGTGGCGCCCAGGCTCCCCGGCGACCAGAGGTACGCGCTCCCCGCCCGCCCGGTGACCCCCCCGGCGCGCGGCCACGCCACGTCGCCTTCCCACCCTCCTGGAGCCCTGGCCGCCGCCTCCGGGAGCGAGAGGCTCTCCGTGGAGAGGTTGCCCGCGTCGCCGCTCCAGAGCGCGGGGACGCCCATCGCCAGCGGGAGGCTCCAGGCGGTGACATCGTAGAAGGCGTACTCCTCCTTCTCGTTCTCGGCGCGGCGGAGGTTGCGCGCCATGCGGGCCAGCTCCTGGCGGACGAAGCTCTCCGGGAGGGGGGACTCGGGGGCGAGGAGGGTGCGGGCCAGCCGCGAGCCGGGCTGCCGCAGGTCCACCAGGTACGCTCCCGCGGGGATCTCCCGCTGCACGCGCCGGCCGGAAAGGTAGTCGGTGCCCGGGAGGCTCCCCGGGCGGGTCACCCGCCGCACCTCGATCCCGTGGCGCAGCAGGGTGGTGGCGAGGCGCGCGGCCCGCTCCGGGTCGGTGCCCGGGAGGAGGACCACCGTGCGCAGCGGGCCGCGGCCTCCCTCCGCCAGCGCCGAGGCGAAGTACTGGTGGAAGTCGCGCAGCCGCGCCTCCCGATGCGCCACCGCGGTCTCGATGGTGGCCAGGGAGGCGACGAAGTGGTGCGCGATGCCGTCCGCGAAGGTCAGGATCGTCCCGTCGTCCCGCCGCCAGCGCACCCCCTTGTTCCCCCCGCCGTCGGTCTCGTAGGTCATCCCGGTGGCGCCGTGCAGGCTCGGGTAGGAGTCCCAGTACCCCGGGTAGAAGAGGTCGAAGACGTCCCGGGTGAAGTAGCTCCACCCGAAGCGGTCGAAGGCCGCCGCGTTCCCCCGCCCGAAGACCTCCAGCCAGCGGGTAGTCTGCTCCGGGTAGACCGGGTTCACCGGGTCGGCCGCCGGCGGGAAGAAGTACTGCACCGTCTGCCCGTGCAGGTCCACGAACACCTGCGGGCGCCAGCGCTGCAGCTCGGCCGCCACCGCGCGCGACTCGGTCTGGACCAGCCCCAGGGCGTCGCGGTTGAGGTCGAACTGGTAGTGGTTGTTGTTGGTGCTCATCCCCCAGGGTGCCTGGTGCTCCAGGGCCTGGGGATCGGGGTCCCCCATCACGAAGCTGTTGTACCAGGCGACGTGGCGCTCGTGGCTCTCCGGGTTGTGAGCCAGGTTGATCAGCACCAGGGCTCCCTCGCGCAGGGCGCGCGTCCGGGGGTCCTCCCCCGCGGCGAGCTGGTAGGCGATCTGGATCGCCGCCTCGAAGGCCGCGGTCTCGTTCCCGTCGTTCGCGGCGTTGATCCACACCGCCACGGGGAGCCGGCCGGCCAGGGCGCGGGCCTCCGCCTCGTCGGTACCCCGGGGGTCGGCGAGATGCTGCAGTTCGCCACGGATCTCCTCCAGCCGCCCGGCGTTCCGCTCGCTGGAGATGGCGATGAGGTACATGGTCTGCCTCTCCACGCTCTCCCCGTACTCGAACACCTTCACCCGGTCCGGGGCCGAACGGGCCAGCGCCTCCACGAAGCGCTCCATGCGGCCGTAGGGGGTGTGCCAACTCCCGATCGGGTAGCCCAGCACCTCCTCCGGCCGCGGGATCCCCGCGCGGTACGAGCCGGTGGCGTAGAAGTCGAAGGTGCTATCCGGACAGAGGCCAAAGGCGAGACGGGCGTTCATCTCCGAGCGGCACCCGCCCTCCGGCGGCCGCGGGAGGTGCTGGGCCGCCGTCCGCGCGGGGAGCACGGCCAGGGAGACCCCGGAGGCCAGGGCCAGAGCGGGGCGCAGGAGCGAGCGGAACACGGGCATACGCATACCGGGTGAGAGAGATAGCGGCGCCGGGGAGAGCAGGTGCCACATGGCCGTATGCTATTCTCGGTGGCGGGCAGCGGCAAGCACGCCCGGGGTGCCCGGCTGCCGGGCGCCCCACCAGCATTTACGGCCCTCGAAAGTTTCCATTGCCTTAGATTTGTTTTAGGCTATATTAAAACACGATTGCGGGGAAGGGAAATCATTCCTCTCCCGGAGCACTGACCAGCGGGGGAGTAAGGAGCGAGGAAGATGCGTGTGAGAACGTGGATCCTGGCGGGGTGGTTGTGCGCGGTACCGGGAGCGGGGTCCGGGGCCGTCCCGGCGGCGGCGCAGGGGTTCGGGGTGGTGGAGGGGACCGTGCGCAACGAGCACGGAACGCCGCTGGCGCAGGTACAGGTGATCCTCCCGCGCACCGGGCGGAGCGCCGTGACCGACGCCGCGGGGCGGTTCGCGCTGCGCGGAGTCCCCGCGGGGAGCTACCGGCTGACGGCCTCTCTCCTGGGGTATACGCCGGCGGTCCTGCCGGTGACTCTCGAGCCGGGCGCCGTCCAGGCCGCCGTGGAGGTGGTCCTGGAGCGGACGCCGCTTTCCGTGCCCGGGATCCAGGTGACCGCCACCCCGGGGGCGGGGGACACGCGCGCCGTGACGCAGGCGATGACGCAGCTCGGCGGGAGGGCGCTGGAGCGGGAGATGGGGGGGTCGATCGCGCAGACGCTGCGCAACCAGCCGGGGGTGGCGGTGCGCTCCATGGGTCCCGGCGCCGCGGCGCCGATCATCCGGGGGCTCACCGGCGACCGGATCCTGGTGCTCCAGGACGGGCAGCGCACCGCGGACCTCTCGGGGTCGGCGGACGACCACGGAGTGACTATCGACCCGCTGGCGGCGCAGCGGGTGGAGGTGGTACGCGGTCCGGCCACCCTGCTCTACGGGAACAACGCGCTCGGCGGGGTGGTGAACGTGATCTCGGGGGACCTCCCGAGCTCGCTCCCCTCTCGCCCCGAGTGGGTGCTCGCGGCGCAGACGGAGTCCGCCTATCCGGGGGCGGCCACCTCGCTGCGGGCCAGCGCGCCGCTGGGGCGCGGGTGGGCCGCGACCGTCCGCGGGGGCGTGCGGCGGGCGGGGGACATGCGGATCGGGGACGACCCGGTGCTCGGGGAGCGACTGGACAACACCGCGGCGCGGAACTGGAACGGCTCTCTGGGGATCGGCTACGTGGGCGAGCGGGTGACGGCGGGGGGCGCCCTCCGCGCGTACGACTTCCGCTACGGTCTCCCGGTCCCGCCGGGGAGCGACCCCGTGAGCCTGCGGGGGGCGCGGCGCGAGGTGCTGGGCCGGGGGGAGGTGACGCCCGGCTCCGCGGTCTTCCCCCTGCTCCGGGCCGAGCTGACGGCGCAGGACTACGAGCACGACGAGATCGACGGCCGGGGAGCGACGCAGCAGACCTTCGCGCTGCGCACCGGCTCCGCCAGCCTCCTCCTCCGCCAGGGGGCTCTGGGGCCGTTCGCGGAGGGCGCCTGGGGAGTGTCGGCGCTCCTCAAGCGGTACGCGGCCACCGGGCCGGCGGCGCTCACCCCGGCGGCGGACTCGCGCGGACTCGGGGTGTTCGGCTACCAGGAGGTGGAGCTGGGCCCCGGGGGCGCGGCGCTCCAGCTCGGGGGACGCTTCGACCACTACGGGATCCGCTCGCGGAGCAGCCCCAAGTTCGGGCCGGGACGGGACCGGGAGTTCCGCGCCCTCTCCGGATCGGCGGGGGTGAGGGTGCCGGTGGGGGAGGGAGTCTCCGCGGGGGTGAGCCTGTCCCGGTCCTTCCGGGCGCCCACCGTGGAGGAGCTCTTCTCCGGGGCACCGCACGCGGGAACGGGGTCGGTGGAGTTCGGGAACCCGGATCTCGACGCCGAGCGCGGGTGGTCGGCGGAGGGGGTGGTGGGCGTGCGCACCGCGCGGCTCACGGGACAGCTCGCGGCGTACCGCAACGCGGTGGACGGATACGTTCACCTGGCGTCGCGGGGGGACACGGTGGTGGGAGGGGCCCGGCTCCCGGTGTTCGTGTACACCCAGGAGCGGGCGACGCTCCAGGGGGTGGAGGGGGCGCTGGAGTGGGCGGTGGGACGGAGGGTGGTTCTCGGCGCCACGGGGGACTACCTGCACGCCGAGCGGGCGGACGGGACCCCGCTCTCCTTCATGCCCCCCGCGCGGCTGGGGGCGTTGCTGCGCTGGGACGACGGGGTGTTCTCTGTCGGCGGCGACCTGCACCACGAGTTCCTCCAGGACCGGGTGGGCGCCGCGGACGAGCTCCCCACTCCCGCCCACACCCTCTTCCGCCTGCACGCGGGACTCCGCCTGGTGCGGGGCGGCCTGGTGCACTCCATCGCCCTGCGCGGGGAGAACCTCACCAACGAGGTACACCGGGAGGCGACCAGCCGGATCAAGGACTTCGCTCCCGGCCCCGGCCGCAACCTGGCGCTCGTCTACCGGGTGTTCTTCTGACCTCCCGCCGGTCCCGCCCGGGACCGGCCAGGCCGCCCCGGCTCCCCGCCGGGACGAAATCCTTGCAGGATGGGGAGCAGACCCGTAGGTTGACGGGAAAGCGACCGTCTGTCCTGAAAGATACTCCGGCTCTTCCTGTCCTCTCCCCCATTCCCGGATCATAGCCGCCTCTCCGCGGCTCCCGGCGTCCCCGAACTCCAGAGCTGATCCAGACTTCCGCTGCGGGTGCGGCCGAAGCCGTACCCCGCGTCCTCGTGTCTCACCAGCGCCGCGCTCCGGCGCGCGCTCGTCGCGGGCACCGCCCGAACACCAGCAACAGGAGGGGCAGCATGCCAGTGCAGGTATCCTACCCTGGGGTATACCTCCAGGAGATCCCCAGTGGCGTACACACCATCACCGGCGTCGCCACCTCCATCACGGCGTTCGTGGGCCGGACGCCGCGGGGACCCGTCGACGAGCCGATCCGCATCAACAGCTTCGCGGACTTCCAGCGGACGTTCGGCGGACTCAGCCCGCGGAGCTCCGTCAGCTACGCGGTGCGGGACTTCTTCCAGAACGGGGGAAGTACAGCGGTGGTGGTGCGGGTGGTGGGGACCGGTGCCGCGCGCGCGAGGCTCAACCTTGCGGCGAACCAGAACAGCGACGTGGCGCTGAGCGCGGCGCTCACCGTGGCCCGGCTGGCGCTGTCGGCGTCCCGGGTGAAGGACGCCACCGCGAACGATGTCGCGACTGCGGCGGAGCGGGCCGCCAGGGGATACGTGGCCGAGCCGGCGAAGTCCGCGGCCGCCGCGGTCGCCAAGGCGGTCCGGGACCTGGTTCCGGCCAGCGGCAACCCTCCGGCGCCGCCAGCGCTGGCGAAAGCCGCCGTGGACGAGGTGGCGGACGCGGTGGAGAAGGGGCTCAGCCGCCACGACGAGCAGATGCCCGACGGCGCGGCCGACGTGCTCAAGGCCATCGAGGACACCCTCAACAAGGCCGTCGAGACCGCCTCCGATGAGACCAAGACGCCCGCGCAGGTGGCCGCGGACGCGATGGCGGCGGCGGGAACCAGCGAGCCGGCGAAGCAGGTCGCGCAGGCCGCGCAGGAGTACGTGGAGAGGAGGAACGCGACTCCCACCGTGGACGGGGTGCTGGACGCGCTGTTCGACCAGGTGCCGACGACGCTCCAGGGCGACCTCACGGGGGCCCAGCCGAAGACCGTGCCGCTGCAGCTCGAGGCCCGTTCCCCGGGGAGCTGGGGGAACAGCCTGACGGTGGCCGCGGACCGGGAGGGGATCACCCCGCAGGTGGCGTCGAGCATCCACTTCGAGAACGGCCCGGTGAATCCGACGGACCTCTTCAACCTCACCGTGCGTCTGAGCACGCCCGACGGACAGGTCGTCGCCGAAAGGTACACCAACGTCTCCCTCCGCGAGGACGCCGGGGCGTACAGGTTGGAGAAGGTGCTGGAGGGGCAGTCGGCGCTGGTCCATTACGTGTCCGGGGATGCGAACGCGGTGTCGGTGGCGGTGGCCCAGAGGGTCAACGGGAGTGCGGGCGACGGTCTGGACAGCGCTCCTCTCGACGCCGACGACTACCTGAATCACGAGGCTACCAAGGGCGGCCTGTACGCGCTCAACAAGACCGACCTGTTCAACCTCCTCTGCATCCCGCCGGACCCACGGGACGACGGCGCTCCGGCGGACACCCCGCTGGAGGTGTACCAGCACGCGGCCAAGTACTGCCAGGACCGGCGCGCCATGCTCATCCTGGACCCACCGGTAGCGTGGAACCGGAACTACGAGACCAGCATGCTCGACCGGATCGACCCGGGCGAGTACTACAGCTTCGCGGACGAGGGCCGCAACGCCGCGGTGTACTTCCCGCGGGTCGTGCAGCCCGATCCGGCGCTCGGCGGGCACCAGCGCTCCTTCCCCGCCTCCGGGGCGGTCGCCGGGGTGATCGCGCGCACCGATGTCACCCGCGGCGTATGGAAGGCCCCCGCCGGACTCAACGCCGGGATCAGCGGGATCAGCGGGCTGGAGCTGAAGCTGACCGACGCGGAGAACGGGGTGCTCAACCCCAAGGGGATCAACTGTCTCCGTTCCTTCCCGGTGCTCGGCAACCTGGTGTGGGGCGCCCGGACGCTGCGTGGCGCGGACCAGCTCGCGGACGACTACAAGTACCTCCCGGTGCGGCGGCTGGTGCTGTACATCGAGGAGAGCCTGTATCGCGGCACCCAGTGGGCGGTGTTCGAGCCCAACGACGAGCCGCTCTGGTCGCAGATCCGCCTCAACATCGGGGCCTTCATGGCGGAGCTGTTCCGGCAGGGCGCCTTCCAGGGCTCCAGCCCCAAGGACGCGTACTTCGTCCGGTGCGACTCCACCACCACCACGCAGAACGACATCAACCAGGGGAAGGTGAACGTCCTCGTCGGATTCGCCCCCCTGAAGCCCGCCGAGTTCGTCATCATCTCCATCCAGCAGATCGCTGGGCAGATCCCGACCTGAGGAGAACACATCGATGGCTGAGTTCACCGCGAACGCCAAGCGCGTCGACCCCTACAAGAACTTCCGGTTCCGCGTCAAGTGGGACGGGAACTACGTCGCCGGGGTGAGTAAGGTCGGCATGCTGAAGCGCACCACGCAGGTCATCACCCACCGCGAGGGCGGCGACCCCATGACCCCACGCAAGTCGCCGGGGCAGAGCAGCTTCGACCCCATCGTGCTGGAGCGTGGGGTCACCCACGACCCCGAGTTCGAGAAGTGGGCGAACAAGGTGTGGAACTGGCCCAACAACCAGCAGATGGGCCAGGAGCTGTCGCTCGCCGACTTCCGCAAGGACATCATCATCGAGCTGTACAACGAGGCCGGGCAGAAGGTCATCGCCTACAACGTGTATCGCTGCTGGCCCTCGGCCTACGAGTCGCTCCCGGAGCTGGACGGGAACGGCAACGCCATCGCCATCCAGAGCCTGACGCTGGAGAACGAGGGCTGGGACCGCGACACCAGCGTGACCGAGCCCACGGAGCCCAGCTTCACCCTCCCGTCGAGCTGAGCCATGGGTCCTTTGTCCGCGCGTGATCTCCTCCGGGTCTGGGAGGGCGGACAGGGGAAGGATACGGTGGACAGGGCCCTGATGATCCTGGGCGCGGCCCTCCCGGAGATGTCCGGGGAGGAGCTGGCCGCGCTCAGCATCGGGGAGCGGGACGCGTGTCTTCTCACCCTGCGCGAAATGACGCTCGGGCCGGCGCTCTCGTGCTACGTGGAGTGCCCGGAATGCTCGGAGCAGCTCGAGTTCACCACCCGGGTGGAGGATATCCGCGTGGTCCCTGCGCTGCAGCGCGTGCCGCACGAGCACGTGCTGCGGACGGAGGGCTTCGAGGTGCGCTTCCGCCTGCTCACCAGTCGCGACCTGAGATCGCTGGCGGGTCGCCGCGACGTGGCGGCTGCCCGGGCTCTCCTGCTGCGGCGCTCGGTGCTGGGCGCCACGCTCGGCGGAGCGGAGGTGGCGGTGGAGGAGCTCCCCGAGCCGGTGGTGGCGGCGCTGGCGGCGCAGGTAGCGGAGCGCGACCCGCAGGCGGAGGTGCTGTTCAACCTGGAGTGCCCGGGGTGCAGCCACGGGTGGGCGGCCACCTTCGACGTGGTGTCCTTCTTCTGGACGGAGCTGTCGGCGCTGGCGAGGCGCCTCCTGGCGGAGGTGCACACGCTCGCGCGCGCGTACGGGTGGCGCGAGGCGGACATCCTGGCGATGAGCTCCGCGCGCCGGCGGGCGTACCTGGAGATGGTGGCGGGATGAGCGACTTCTTCGCCGGCCTGGTCCACCGTCTCCTGGGGGGGAGTGGATACGTCCTTCCCCTACTTCCGGGGCAGTTCGCCCCCGGCCCGGCGCTGGTCCGGGACGACACGGCGCAGGCGGAGTGGAGCGAGGAGCCGGACGCCTCGTCGGACCCGTTCGATCCGTTCGCCGGGCCGGGGGAGGACGGGGATCTCCCCTCCGGCGACGGTCCCCCTCCACGGCGGGGCGGTCCGCCCCCGGGTCGGCGCGGCGGACCGGGGAAGGCGGGGGAGGCGCCTCCCTCCCACCGGCCGGGTGACCTGGGGCTGGCGGGTGCGTCCGCCTCCCGGGCCTCCGGACCTCCCCCTCCAGCTCCTGCCGGGGGGAACGGGGGCGGGCCAGGGGGAGGGGCTTCGACTCCGCCTGCATCCGCGGCCCGGCAGGTGACGGGCGGTGAGGCGATCCAGCGGAGTGCCGATCCGTTGGTGGGAGTCCCGTCGTCACTGACGGCGAATGTGCCCACGGTAGCGTTCCGGCCCTCTGCAGGACATCCCGGCACCGGAGACGCGCCACGAGTGGGGAAGGCCCATAACCTTCCCCCGTTCTCCGAGGACGGGACCGTCGTGGGGGTGTCGCCGCCGCCGATGGGAAGCGGGCCTGTGCGCGCTCTGGCGGAGGGTAGACCGACAGGGGCAGAGGCCGGAGGCGCAGTGCGCGGCCAGGTGGCCGATCCACCCCCCCCCGACAGTGTTCGTAAGCCGTCCGCCTCCTTCCCGGACCCATCGCCGCGCCCGGCTCCCGGAACAGCAAGCGAGCCGGTGCTGCAGCCGAGTTGGACCGCGTCGCTCGCCGACCCTGGGAGTCGAGCGCGCAGGGTCGAATCGGAGGCCTCGGGAGCCCCGGAATCTGCCCAGGTGGTGTCAGGTCCCGGCCGCGTCGGGGCCGAGGGGGCGACGGGACAACATCCAGTGGAGCCTCGGAGCAGGAGCGCTTCCGAGCCGGTGGATTCGCGTCGCGGGCCGACTCCCGCGGAGGCTCCGGCATCTCTCCCGGAGACTAGCAATCCCGGGATGCCGAGGCAGATCCCCTCGCCGGTGCCGTCCGTGGAGAGGGCGTCCGACGAGCGGCCGAGCCATGCACGCCCGGCAGAGCGGATAGCACCGGTGGGTGCGGCTCCGATCTCCGCCGTGCTCCCGCCCCGGGATCCGGCGGCAGGCGCCGCGCCCGTGCAAAGGGCGACAGGGGAGCTCGCCCGGCCGGAGGCGGCTCCTGGTACCGTTCCGGGGACCGGCAGTCGGGTGTCCGGAGCGACACCGCCCCTCCCGCACGATGTAGCAGACGCGAGTTCCGCGGTCGTGGAACCGCCGACCCGACGTGTGGTGCCTGGAAGCAATGCTCCGGCCGCGGCGCCGATTCAGCGGAGCGCAGACCTGCCGGATCGGTTGGAGATCGACGACTTGGGCACGGAGGCGGCCCTTACGCCGAGCCCTCCGGGGGCCGTACACCCCCGGCCGGAAAGCGCCGCGGAGGGTCCCGTTTTCTCACCGCGGTCTCACGCCGCGCTGACCTCTGTGATTCAAGCCGCCCTCGCGCCGGGGAGCGGGGAGGTGGTGGCGCCCCCGGGCGACGAACCGTTCCCCGCGCTCGCGGACCGCATGCCCGGCGCGGCGGAGTCCGTTCCTCCGGCCCAGAGCGTGGCGCCTGCTCCGGAGCGGGACCGGGGTTCCGTCCCCGAGCCGGATGCTGCGCAGCCGGGCGGCCCATCCTCGGGCGCGGCGACAGGCCCACGCGGGGAGCCGTTCGCTACGGGAGCGAGGGAATGGCCGTCGCAACCGCGACCCACGGTGCAGCCGAGTGGAGAGTCTCTCCCCGGTCGGCACCCCATCGTCCCGGCGTCCGTCTCGGTGTCGGCGGAGCCGCAAAGCGCCTCGGGGCTCCCGGCCGGGACAGGGCAGGAGAGCCCCCCTCTGCCTCCCTCGTCGGAGCGTTTCCCGTACCCGGTTGTCCCGGAATCGGCCCCCTCGGTCGGATCTCAATCCGCTCCGGCGGGCGCAGAGCCGGTGGTACAGCGGTTCGTGGACTCATCGTCGAGCGCGGCGACCCGGGTACCGGTCGCCGAACTGCCATCGTCCGGGCCTGCACTTCCCATCGGATCGGTGCGTCCTGCCGGGACCGATGCTCCGGATCTATCGCCTTCGTCCCTGCCAGGCGGCCTCACCTCCGGGGCTGAACCGGTAGTACAGCGATTCGCCGATCCATCGCCGTCCGCGGGCCCGATGGCACCGGTGCTTCCCCCGGTCGCTACGGGACCCGGCGGGCGG
>DATAAL010000005.1:0-4652 GCA_036260145.1 Longimicrobiaceae bacterium
GGAGCGCCTGGCCGACATCAATCCCGAGCTGCGGCTGCGCACCTGGGGGGCGGAGTGGACGGCGGAGCTGGACGCCATCCTGGCGGAGTACAAGGTCGTGGTGAACGGGATGGACGACCTGGCCGCGGGGATCCACCTGTACCGCCGGGCGCGGGAGCACGGGGCCACGGTGATCGACGCCTACACCTCCCCGCTCCCCTCGGTGATCGTGGTGCGGCCTGGGGACCCGCGCCCCGAGGAGCGGCTGGGCTATCCCAGCGTGGGCGTAGCCTGGGACCGCCTCACCCCCGGGATCGCGGACGGGTGCAAGATGGCCGAGGCGGTGTACGTGATGACCCACTCCACCTCCCACAAGCACATCGACCTGGGCATCGCCTCGGAGATGATGGCGGGGAAGCGGAGCCGCCCCTCCTTCGCGCCCATGGTGATCCTCACCGGAAACCTGATGGCGTTCGAGGCCACCAACCTGGCGATGGGGCGCCCCTCGGGGATGGATTGCCGCGGGGCCTTCTTCAACCCCTGGACCTTCCGGGTGGAGCGTCCGCTCCCCGCTCCAGCGCCCCCGGGTCTGCGGCCCCCCGCTTGAGCGTGTCGTACACCGCGCGGGTGTACGCTTCCAGGTTCAGGGAGGTGTTGGGGAGCCCCAGCCACGCCACGTCGGGCGTGGGAGTGCCGCCCGCGTCCCACAGCGACCCGCCGTGGCAAGAGGCGCACCCCTGCAGGAGGAGACCGGCGGAACGAGCGGGCGAAGACGCGGACAGAGCAAGGAGCAGTGGTCGACGGGGGAATGACAGGTGGAAGATAGCGGCTTCCAGGGGTCGCGCGCAGGTGCCTTGCCGGGGCTCGTCCCGGGGGGATAAGCTGCACGCCCGGACTCCAGAATCCAGGCCGCGCCACCCGGAGGATCTCCTGAGCACGAACCGCCCCGATACACTCGCGCCTCTCACCGGGCTCCGCGTCCTGGACCTGAGCCGCGTGCTGGCGGCGCCGCTGTGTACCATGATCCTGGGCGACCTGGGCGCGGAGGTCATCAAGGTGGAGCGCCCCGGCACCGGGGACGACACCCGCACCTGGGGCCCGCCCTGGGCCGAGGGACCGGAGGGGCGGGAGAGCGCCTACTACCTCTGCACCAACCGGAACAAGCGCTCCGTGATGGCCGACCTCAAGGGCGAGGGAGGGCGCGAGCTGGTCCGTCGCCTGGCGCGGGAGGTGGACGTGCTGGTGGAGAACTTCTTCCCGGGGACCATGGAGGCGTGGGGGCTGGGGTACGAGGAGCTGTCCCGGGACAACCCGGGGCTGGTGTACTGCTCGGTGACGGGGTACGGGTCGGAGGGGCCGGAGGCGGGGCGGCCCGGGTACGACTTCGCCCTGCAGGCGCGGGCCGGGTGGCTGTCGATCACCGGGGAGCCGGAGGGGGAGCCGGTGAAGGTGGGGGTGGCGGTGGTGGACGTGCTCACCGGGCAGAACGCTGCCATCGCCATCCTCGCAGCGCTGCGGGAGCGGGAGCGCTCCGGGCGGGGGCAGCGGGTGGAAGTGGCGCTCTTCGACTCGGCGCTGGCCGGGCTGGTGAACGTGGCGCAGGCGGCGCTGGTCACCGGGAGGGAGCCGCGTCGCTGGGGGAACGCGCACGCCACCATCGTCCCGTACCAGACCTTCGACGCGGCGGACCGCCCCTTCGTGCTGGCGGTAGGAAACGACGCGCAGTGGGGGCGCTGCTGCGCGGTGCTGGAGCGGGAGGAGTGGGCGGAGGACCCCCGCTTCGCCACCAACCCCGCGAGGGTGGAGCACCGCGAGACGCTGGTCCCTCTGCTGCGGGAGCGGCTGCGGGAGCGGAGCGCGGGGGAGTGGCTGGCGGCGCTGGACCGGGCGGGGGTGCCGTGCGCGCCGGTGCAGTCGGTGCGGGAGGCGCTGCACGACCCGGCGTTCACCGGGCGGGGGGGACTGTGGGAGATGGAGGGGCCGAGCTTCGGGCGGACGGAGTGCGTGGGCTCGCCGCTCCGGTTCTCCCGCACGCCTGTCGGGTTGCGTCGTCCCCCGCCGGCGCTGGGGGAGCACACGGACGAGGTGGAGCGGGAGGGGTGGGGACCTTCTCGCGGCTCCGCGTAACGATATCCTTGCTTCGCACGCACGCGGCCACCTAAGTATACTCCTGTAGCTCCTAATGGAACATTTTACAGGAGGGCTGCCGATGCGATGGTCGATCCTGGCCGGGACGCTCCTGGCCGCGGTGATCCTGCCGGTTCTCCCCGCAGTCGCCCAGGGGCTCCCCGGCTCCGCCGCCTTCACCAACCCACCGGAGATTAGGAGCGCCGGCGGGCAATTGCGGACACGCCTGGTGGCCGCTCCGGGCACCTTCACGCTCGGCGGCGCCACCTACAGGCGGAACCTGTACAACGGGAGCTACGTTCCTCCCACGCTCCGGGTGCGGCGGGGAGACTGGTTCCAGCTCACCCTCCTCAACCAGATGGACTCGGCCCGGTGGACCAATCTCCACTACCACGGGATGACCGTGACACCCCGCGTACCCGGGGACAACGTGTTCCTCCACATCGCCAACCAGGACTCCTTCCGGTACGCCTTCGCTATCCCCCAGTGGCACGCGCCCGGGATGTTCTGGTACCACCCGCATCCGCACGGGTTGAGCGAGGGGCAGGTGCTGGGGGGGATGTCCGGAGCGCTGATCGTCGAGGGGCTGCTGGACCGCTACCCGCAGTGGCAGGGGATCACGGAGCGGGTGATGCTCCTCAAGGACTTCGTGAACCCGTCGGACCCGGACGGACCCAAGATCAAGAGCATCAACGGGCAGACCTCCTCCACGCTGTACATCCGCCCCGGCGAGCCGCAGTTCTGGCGGATCGGAAACGTGGGCGCGGATGCGTACTACAACCTGAAGCTGGATGGACACCGCTTCCTGGTCATCGCCCGGGACGGCAATCCCACGGTGAAGCCGATCCCTGCGGACTCGCTGTTCCTCCCACCGTCGTCGCGCGTGGAGGTGATCGTGTACGGCGGACGTGCGGGAGCCTATCGGCTCTGGTCGGACTCCATCCAGACGGGTCCCGCGGGTGATCCCAACCCGGCGGTGACCCTGGGGCAGGTGATCTCGGTGGGCGAGCCCGTGCCGGGGACCTCCGGGAACCTACCGCAGCGGGAGGACCACGCGCTGGCCGAGTCGGCCCGCAGGCTCCTCTCGGTCCCGATCCACCCCCCGAAGCGGGTCGTCTTTTCCGAGGACACCGTGAGCAACGTGTTCTTCATCAATGGCAAGGTGTACGATCCGAACCGGATCGACACCCGCGTCCGGGTGGGGGACAATCAGGAGTGGGTCCTGGTCAACGATTCGGACGAGCTGCACGTCTTCCACATCCACCAGCTCGATTTCATCGTGACCGAGATCAATGGCGTACCGCAGCCGTACACCGGCTTCCAGGACACGGTGAACCTCCCGTTCCGCCAGAACGGGATTCCCGGACAGGTCCGGATCCGCCTCAGCTTCTGGAACCCGGACATCGTCGGTAAGTTCGTGTACCACTGCCACATCCTGGAGCACGAGGACGGCGGGATGATGGCCAACATCCAGGTAGACCCGCAATAGCCCGGAGCGCCGGGAAAGACGAAAGGGGCCGCCCCGGCCCGGGACGGCCCCTTGCTGCACGCGCTGCACCTCGGCGCGAAGAGCTACTCCCGCGGCGGATCCCCGTGCTGATACGGGAGCTGGTTGAGCAGGTAGCGCACCACGCCGTCGATCTTGGAGGTGCGCAGCCGGTCCGTCCGCACCGTCACCTGGGTGGAGAGGCCGTGGCGGTGCGCGTCGATCTCCACCGTCCCCTCCGCCCCGGTGTAGACGGCGCCGTGCCGGGATTCCTGCGACCGCTCCAGCTCGCCTCGGGTGGTGAGGATCTCGTGCGCCGTGTCCAGCACCTGCTGGATCGGGTATACCGTGGTGCGCTCGTAGTCTGCCATATCGATCGTCCAACGTGCGGGGGCGCGGCCGTGGCCGCGCCCGGTTGACCTTGCCGGTTCGCCTCAGCTCCCCGCGAGCGCTTCCCGCAGGACCGCCAGCGGCTGCGCCCCCACCAGGAGGCGGGCGTCCGCCCCGGAGCCCACCACCAGGAGGGGCACCTCGCGGATCCCGTCCCGCGCCGCCTCCTCCCGGTCCGCCAGCACCGCGTCGGTGTAGCGGTCGATGTCCAGGACCACCTTGAGCTCCGTCCGGTCGAGCCCGATCCCGACCCCGATCTCCACCAGGACGTCGATGCGCCCGATGTCCCTACCCCCAGCGAAGTACGCCGCGAAGAGGGCGTCGCGCATCTCCGAGCCCACCCTGCGCTCCTCCGCCAGCCGGGCCGCCTCGTGCGCCTTGCGGGTGCGCGACTGGTACCCGGGGCGCCGCAGCTCCACCCCCGCCTCCGCGGCCAGGGGGGCGAGGACCTCCGCCCACTCCATCCCCGCGTCGAGCGGGAGGGGGGTCGGGGCGGGGAAGAGCTCGAAGGCGCGATACCGCACCTCCGCCCCGATCTCCGCGGCCACCCTGCGGAGCGC
Organism: Longimicrobiaceae bacterium; assembly: GCA_036260145.1. GTDB lineage: Bacteria > Gemmatimonadota > Gemmatimonadetes > Longimicrobiales > Longimicrobiaceae > JAFAYN01. The sequence goes on from DATAAL010000005.1 coordinate 4,543, forward strand.
TGCCTCCGCCACGTACGAGAAGGGGCAGGTGAAGTCCGAGACGATCTCTACCTGCACGGCCATGCGCGGCGGAGGGAGGGAGCCCCGGTGCGAAACGCCGGGAATCTGCC
>DATAAL010000006.1:0-17712 GCA_036260145.1 Longimicrobiaceae bacterium
GAAGGCGCGGGCGCTCGCCCCGGACGGCCGCTGCAAGACGTTCAGCGCCGCCGCCGACGGCTATGCGCGCGGGGAGGGGTGCGGCGTGGTGGTGCTGAAGCGCCTCTCCGACGCCCTGGCGGACGGCGACCGGATCCACGCCGTGATCCTGGGCTCCGCCGTCAACAACGACGGGGCGGCCAAGGTGGGGTACAGCGCCCCCAGCGTAGACGGCCAGGTGGAGGTGGTCGCCATGGCGCACGCCGTGGCCGACGTGCCCCCGGAGACCATCACCTACGTGGAGGCGCACGGGACCGCGACCCCCATGGGCGACCCGGTGGAGGTGGCCGCGCTCACCCGGGCGTTCGACACCGGGAGGCGCGGCTTCTGCGCCCTGGGGTCGGCCAAGACCAACATCGGTCACCTGGACGCCGCCTCCGGCGTGGCGAGCCTGATCAAGACCGTGCTCTCGCTGGAGCACGGGGAGATCCCGCCCAGCCTGCACTTCACCGAGCCCAACCCGCGGATCGACTTCGCGAGCACCCCCTTCTTCGTGGCCGACCGGCTCCGCCCCTGGACCCCGCCGGTGGGGGTCCCGCGGCGGGCGGGGGTCTCGTCGTTCGGGGTGGGGGGGACCAACGCCCACCTGGTGCTGGAGGAGGCGCCCCGGCCGGCCATTTGCGCCCCCCGGGAGGATCCGGAGCTGGTGGTGCTCTCCGCGCGCACCCCGGAGGCGCTGGACCGCCTGGCGGTGGACACGGCGGAGCACCTGGAGCGCCACCCGGAAGTGCAGATCGGCGACGTCGCCTTCACCCTGCAGCGGGGGCGCCGCGCCTTCCCCTGCCGGCGCACGCTGGTGGCGTCGAGGGCGGCGGAGGCCGCGGCGCTGCTGCGCGGGGGTGACGCCACCCGGGTCGCCACCCACGTGGCCGCTGACTCCGACCCGGGGGTGGCGTTCCTCTTCTCCGGGCTGGGGACGCAGTATGTGGGGATGGGGCGCGAGCTGTACGAGCGCGAACCCGCCTTCCGCACGGCGATGGACCGCTGCTTCTCCATCCTGCACGACGGGTGGGGGATGGACCTGCGGAAGACGCTGTACGGCGAGGGCGCCGCGCCGGTTGTCGGGGGGAGCGGGATTGACCTCCGGGCGCTGGTCCGGGGCGGCACAGGCCCCACGGGTGACCCGTTGCAGGGCGCGCTCCGGGGCCACCCGGCGATGTTCTCCGTGGGGTACGCGCTGGCGGAGCTCTGGCGGGACCGGGGGATCGAACCCAGAGCGGTCGCCGGGCACTCCCTCGGCGAGTACGTGGCGGCGTGCGTCGCCGGGGTCTTCACCCTGGAGGACGCGCTCACGCTGGTGGTGCGCCGCGCCGAGCTGCTGGCGCCCATCGAGGGGCAGATGTCCGCCGTGACCCTCTCCGAGGCGGAGACGCGCTCGCTCCTGGAGGAGCTGGCGCGTGGCGGATACCCGCTCTGGCTCGCCGCGGTCAACGCGCCCCGCTCCTGCGTGGTCGCGGGGACGCCGGAGGCGGTCGCCCGCTTCGGGGAGCGGGCGACCGCCCTTGGGGCCGCCGTGCTCCCGCTCGCCGTGCGCCACCCCTTCCACTCCGGGCTGCTGGCCCCCGCGCGGGAGGAGTTCAGGCACGTGGTGGGCGCCGTCCGCCGCCGCGCGCCGCAGCTCCCGCTGGCCACCAACGTCACGGGGGAGTGGCTGCGGGCGGAGAGGGCGCAGTCGGTAGACCACTGGGTGGAGCACCTGCTCGCCCCGGTGCGCTTCGCGGAGTGCGTGGACACCCTGCGTGGGCTGGGCGCCGACGCGGAGGACGAGCCGGTGCTGCTGGAGGTGGGCCCCGGGGCGGTCCTGGGCTCCTGGGCCCGGCAGCAGGGGGCGCGGCGGGTGGCGTCCAGCCTCCGCCACGGCGAGCAGCCGGGGAGCGATCGCGCCGTCCTGCTGGGGGCGCTGGGGCAGCTCTGGGGATGGGGCGTCCCGGTCGACTGGGCCCGCCAGGGGGGGGCGGAGGGGCGCCGCCGGGTGGTCCTCCCCGGGCACCCGCTGAGCCGGAAGCGCTTCTGGCTGGGCGACGGGCCGCTGCCGGTGCCGGAGGACCGGCCGGCCGCCCCGGCGCGGCGCCGGAGCGCCGGGGCCGCCCCCGTCTCGCCGGAAGTCCTCGCAGGGCGGAGGGTGCTGGTCTTCGGCGGGAGCGACGCGGCTCCCCTGGCGGACCGGCTGCGCGCCCTGGGTGCGGAGGCGGTGCGCGTGGAGCCCGGGGACGTGTTCCGGGACGAGGGGGCGCGCTGCACGCTGCGCCCTGCGGCTCCGGAGGACCACGCGCGGCTCGCGGAGGTGCTCCGCTCGCGCGGGTGGGACGCCGGTTTCCTGACCGTCTCTCTTTCGCAGGCAGACGAGCACCCGGAGGAGCTCACCCTCGCTGCACTGGACGAGGGGCTGGACCGGGGTGTTTACGGACTCCTCCGCTGGGTCCGGGCCGCCGGGGGGGCGGGGCTCCTGGGGGAGGGGAGCGCGCTCCTGGCGATTGCGCGCGCGGCAGGGGTGGAGACGCCGGGCCCCCTGCAGGTGATGCTCGACGCGCTCCTCGGGGTGGTCGCGCGGGAGCACCCGGAGGTCCGCGTGCACAGCGTGGAGGTGGAAGCGGAGGGGTGGGAGGAGGCGGTCCTCGGCGAGGCCGCGCGGCTGTGCGCGGCGGACGGAGAATCGCCGGACGGAGCGCACCCCGCCTCCGGTGGTGCCGGGGAGCGGGCGCTGCACCCCCGGCCGGTGTCGGCGGTGCCGTACGCGGCGCCGCGGAGCGAGCTGGAGCGGACGCTGGCGGAGCTGTTCGGGCGGGCGCTGGGGATCGAGCGGATCGGGAGCGACGACAGCTTCTTCGAGATGGGCGGCGACTCCCTGGTCGCCACGCAGCTCCTGGCCTCGCTCAACGAGCGGTTCCGGGTGGAGCTCCCGCTCCGGGTCCTCTTTGAGTCGCCCACCCCCGCCCGGCTGGCGGCGGCGATCGGGGGGGAGCGGGGAGGGGAGGCCGGCGACGCGCTGCTCGCCCGCTCCCCGGCGGACCGCATCCCCCGCCGCGGGGGGACGGGGCCCGCACCCCTGTCGTTCGCGCAGCAGCGCATCTGGATCCAGGATCAGCTCGACCCCGAGGCGATCCTCTTCAACGTCCCGGTCACGCTCCGCCTGCGCGGCGAGCTGGACGTCGCGGCGCTGCGTCGCGCGCTGGACGAGATCGTCCGGCGCCACGAGGCGCTGCGGACGACCTTCGAGCTCCGGGAGGACGGCCCGGTCCAGGTGGTCCACCCCGTCGGGGGGGCTCCGTTCGGGCAGGAGGACGTGAGCGGCCGGCCGGACGCGGAGGAGGAGGCGCTGCGGCTCGCGCGCACCGAGGCCGCCCGGCCGTTCCGGCTGGACCGGGAGCCCCCGTTCCGGGCGCTCCTGGTGCGCATCGCCGCCGGGGAGCACCTCCTGGTGATGCCGCTGCACCACATCGTCCAGGACCGGTGGTCGTCCGGGATCCTGCTGGAGGAGCTGGCCGCGCTGTACCGGGCCTGCTCGCGCGGGGAGGCGTCGCCCTTACCGGAGCCCGCGCTGCAGTACGCCGACTTCGCGGCCTGGCAGAGGGACCTGCTCCGCGGCGAATCGCTCGACCGGCTGCTGGCGTTCTGGAAGGGTCACCTGGAGGGAGCCCCGGAGTCCGTCGACCTCCCCACGGACTTCCCGCGGGGGCGCCCGGGGAGCTACCGGGGCGCGCACCACCCGGTACGGATCCCGCCGGAGACCACGCGCCGCCTGCGCGGCGCGGCCCGCGACAGCGGGGGCACGCTCTACATGGTCTTCCTGGCGGCATACCTGCTCCTCCTGCGGAGGTACGGCGGGGGGGACGACCTGGTGGTGGGCTCCACCGTGGCGGGCCGGACCCGCACCGAGACGGAGCGGCTGATGGGGACCTTCGCCAACACGCTGGCGCTCCGCTTCCGCGAGGGCGGGGCCCGCACCTTCCGCGACCTGCTCGCGCAGGTCCGGGAGACCGTGCTCGAAGCGCACCGGCACCAGGAGCTCCCCTTCGAGCGCCTGGTGGAGGAGCTCCAGCCGGCGCGCGAGCCGGGGCGGATGCCACTGATCCGGGTCTCGCTCGACCTGCACCGGGCCCCCGCGGCCGGGCTGGAGGTCCCGGGGCTGGAGATGGAGTTCGTACCGGTCCCGGCCGGATCGGCGGGGGTCGACCTCCACTGGTTCCTGGAGGAGGCGGACGGCGAGGTTTCGGGAGCGCTGGAGTACGACGCCCGCCTCTTCCTCCCGGAGACCGCCGCGCGCCTGGCCGGCGCCTACCTGCGCCTGCTCACCGCGGTGGCTGCCGATCCCGGCGTGCCGCTCGCTCTCCTCGATCCCCTGTCCTCCACCGAGCGCGCCCGGGTGCTGGAGGAGTGGAACGACACCCGGCGGGACTATCCGCGCGGCGAGTGCGTCCACGATCTCTTCCGCGCGCGGGCGGAGCACGCCCCCGGCGCGGTCGCAGTGGTGCACGGCGGGGAGCGACTCACCTACGAGGAGCTGGAGCGCCGGGCCAACCGCCTCGCGCGCCACCTGCGCGGGCGCGGCGTACGGCCGGAGACACGGGTGGGGGTGTGCCTGGAGCGGACGCCGGAGCTGGTGGTGGCGCTGCTCGGGGTGCTGAAGGCCGGGGGAGCGTACGTCCCCCTGGACCCCGCCTACCCCCGGGAGAGGCTGGGCTACATGGTCGAGGACGCGGAGGTCTCGCTGGTCCTCACCTCGGCCGCGCTGGCGGAGCGTCTCCCGCCGGGGGTGGAGCCGCTGTGCCTGGACCTGCTTCGTGACCGCATCGGGGTGGAGAGCGACGCGGCTCCCGGGAGCGGTACGCTCCCGGAGAACCTGTCGCACGTGATCTTCACCTCCGGCTCCACGGGGCGTCCAAAGGGCGCGATGATCCGCCACTCCTCCACCGTGGTCCTGCTGCACTGGATGCGAGAGACCGTCACGGACGAGGAGCGTTCCTCCGTGCTGTTCTCCACCTCGATCAGCTTCGACGTGTCGGTGATGGAGGTCTTCGGCACGCTATGCTGGGGCGGGAAGCTGGTGCTGGTGGAGAACGCCCTGGAGCTGGCGAGCGCCGAGGAGCCGGTGGTCTACGCCAGCATGGTGCCCACCGCCGCCGCCGAGCTGCTGCGGATGGGCGGAATCCCTGCGAGCGTGCGGACGCTGAGCCTGGGAGGCGAAACTCTCCCCGACGATCTGGCCCGGGCCCTCTACCGGCTGGGTACGGTGGAGCGGATCCGGAACCTGTACGGACCCACGGAGGACACCACGTGCTCCACCGGCACCGAGGTCGCGCGGGGCACGGGGCGGGTGACGATCGGCCGCCCGATCGCGAACACGCGGGCATACGTGCTGGACGGGGAGCTGGAGCCTGTGCCGGTGGGGGTGGTCGGGGAGCTGTACCTGGCGGGCGACGGCCTGGCGCGCGGGTATGCGGGCCGGCCGGAGCTGACCGCCGAGCGCTTCCTGCCGGACCCGTTCGGGCCTGCGGGATCGCGGATGTACCGGGTGATGGACCGTGTGCGGTGGAATGTCGCGGGGGAGCTGGAGTACTTCGGCCGCATCGACCAGCAGGTGAAGGTGCGGGGCTACCGCATCGAGCTGGGCGAGATCGAGACGGCGCTTCGCAGGCACCCGGAGGTCCGCGAGGCGGTGGCCGCCGTGCGCGCGGACCTTCCCGGCGAGCGCCGGATCGTCGCCTACCTGGTCCCGCGCGAGGGGGAGGACGGTGTCTCCGTCGCCGGGCTGCGCGCCTGGCTGCGGGAGCGGCTCCCCGAGTACATGGTCCCGTCCGCCTTCGTGGTGCTGGAGGCGCTTCCGCTGACCTCCAGCGGCAAGCTCGATCGCCGGGCCCTTCCCGCGCCCGAGGGTGGCCCGGCGGAGCGGGAGTTCGTGGCCCCGCGCGGTCCCATGGAGAGGTGCGTGGCGGCCGTGTTCGCGGAGGTGCTGGGGATGCGGCGCGTGGGTGCCCACGACGACTTCTTCGACCTCGGCGGCCACTCCGTGCTCGCCACCCGGGTCGCGGCGCGCCTCTGGAGCGAGCTGCGGTTCGAGGTCCCGGTGCGCGCGGTCTTCGAGCACCGCACGGTGGAGAGGGTCGCCGCCTGGCTGGAGTCCGCCCACCGCTGGGAGGAGCTGGAGGAGTGGATGGTGGAGGAGGAGCTGGCGCGGCTGGAGGAGCTGTCCGACGAGGAGGTGGGGCGCCTCCTCGGGAGCGTCTGAGCCGGCCGGGCGCGTTTCCCGCTCCCCCTGCGAAAGGAGCCGGAGGCGTGAGGTTCCGGCTCCCGCGTCTCCAGCATCCGGGTGAACAGGTCCGTCGAGGGACGGTGTGGAGTGATCGCCATAGCTACCTCCTGTGTGAGCAAAGCAACCGTGACGGTGATTCGTGTGAGCGCCCGCATCCTCCGCGGGTGTCCACAGGTTGTAAAAGCAACGGGTGTACTAGCTTACGTGCGATAGGCACCGGTCGGAGTGGCATGCGGGACTGTCATTTGCTCCCCTGCGTCTGCACTTCCGGCACAGCTAGGCGCCCCCTCGGCCCGGGCTCCGCGGATCGTCTTGACAGACGCCAGATATGTCCCGATTTTCGCATTCGGTGACCATCCGTTTCCGTGACCGGGTGCCCCGCCCGGCCGTGCTCCGTTCCAACACCCGCTGTTGAACATCATGGCCCGACTGCGCTGGTGGCGCCGCGACGGCCACCCGGTCGAACCGGACTCCCGTCCGTCCCGGTCCCCCTCCGGGACCGAGGACCGCTTCCGCAACCTGGTGGAGCTCTCGCCGGACGGCATCCTCGTCCACGGCGAGGGGATCGTACTCTACATCAACCCCGCGGGGGTGCGGCTGTGGGGCGCCGCAGATCCGGAGGAGCTCCTGGGCAGCTCCGTGCTGGACCTGGTCGGCCCGGAGTACCGGGAGATCGTACAGGAGCGGATCGCGGAGCTGAAGACGGGCCAGCGCCCGGGAGCGCTGGAGCAGCAGATCACCCGCAGGGACGGGACGAAGGTCGATATCGAGTCCTCCACGGTGCCGATCACCTACGAGGGGCGGCCCGCGGCGGAGGTGGTGGTGCGCGACATCTCCGCGCGCAAGCAGCAGGAGCGAGACCTGCTCGAACAGCGCGACCAGCTCGCCCTCTACGCGGAGGACATGGACCGGCTCCACGAGCTGAGCCTGCGCCTGACCTCGCACCTGGAGCTGGAGGGGGTGCTGCGGGAGGTGCTCGCTGCCGCTGTGGCGCTGCAGAACGCGGACATGGGCGTGCTGATGCTCTCGAGCGCCGGGCAGCAGGACCTCTACACGGTGGCGAGCATCGGCTTCAGCGACGAGTACCTGGACCTCGCGGGGCGGGTGGCCGTGGGGATGGGCGCGTGCGGCACCGCGGTGGCCGAGCGCCGCGCAGTGATCGTCGAGGACGTGGAGAGCGATCCCATCTTCGCGCCGTATGTGGAGGCGGCGCGGCTGGCGGATTACCGGTCCGTCTTCAGCTGCCCGCTCTACGGCCGCTCCGGCGAGATCCTGGGGACGCTGGCCACCTACTTCCGCGAGCGGCACTCCCCCTCCGAGCGGGAAGTCCGCCTGGTGGAGCTCTACGCCCGGCAGGCCGCGCAGCTCATCGAGAGCGCGCGGCTCTTCGAACGCACCCAGCAGGCGGTGCAGGCGAGAAACGAGGTGCTGGCCATTGTCTCGCACGATCTGAGGAACCCGGTCCACCTCATCTCCTCCTGCGCCGACCTGCTCCGAGATCCCTCCCTCCCCGAGGAGAGGCGCTGTCAGCAGATCGAGATCATGAGGCGCTCGGCCGACCGGATGAACCGCCTCATCCAGGACCTGCTGGACGTCTCGGTGATCGAGGCCCGGGGGCTCTCCCTGGAGCGGAGCCCTGTGAACGCGGCGGGGCTCGTCCGGGAGGCGTGCGAGATGATCGGGCAGATCGCCGGGCGGAAGGCGCTCCGGATCGACTGTGACGTCCCGGAGACGCTCCCCGAGATCCACGCCGACCGCGACCGGATCCTCCAGGTCTTCAGCAACCTGATCGGCAACGCCGTGAAGTTCACCGCGGAAGGGGGCCGGATCAGCCTGCGCGCGGTCGACCGCGGAGAGGAGATCGAATTCTCGGTGACGGACACGGGCCCGGGGATCCCGGAGGCGCACCTGGAGCACGTCTTCGACCGCTTCTGGCAGGCAAAGCACACCTCCCGCACCGGGGCCGGGCTGGGGCTGGCCATCGCCAGGGGGATCGTGGAGCCGCACGGCGGGCGCATCTGGGTGGAGAGCGAGGTGGGGAGGGGGAGCACCTTCTACTTCACCCTCCCGGTCCCGAGGAATGCGGACCGGTGAGCGACGAGGCCCCTGATCCCGGCGGGATCAGGGGCCTCGAAATATCGGCGGGGATCATCCCTGCCGCGGTGTTTATCCCTCCACCCCGCGCAGGTCCGCCGAGACCCGCTCCACCTCGCGCGCCAGCCCCATCTCCCGGTACAGCTCCCTCGCCAGCTCCAGGTAGGCGGGCGCCTCGGAAGCATGTCCACAGCTCTGCAGGAAGAGGCCGTACTCGTGGTACACCGCCGCCTCGTGCACCTTCGGCAGCTCCTGCTCGCGGCAGAGCTCGAGCGCCTGCTCGAAGAAGACGAACCCGTCCTCGTCGCACTGCTCCCGCGCCACGGCGCCGAGCAGGCCATACACGCCGACCAGGGCGGGAACCAGCCGCCTCCTGATCGCCATCTCCTCGGCCCTGCGCGCCTCCTCCCTCGCCTCGAACAGGCGACCCTGGCGGACCAGGTTATGGCCGAGGTCGACCCGCATCCGGATCTCGCACGCCGGCTGCCGGACGCGGTCCAGCCCCTCCCGGTACGCCCGTTCCGCGCCCGGGAGGTCACCTCGCGCATCCAGCAGCAGGCCACGGGTGTGATGCCACGGCGCCGTGTCCTGCTCGACTCCCGTGGCCTCGATCGCCTGCCGCGCCTGCTCGAGCTGCGCCTCCGCCTCGTCCAGATCGCCCACCTGGAGGGCCAGGGCGGCGAGCCGGCAGAGGAACGGATACCGGAGCTCGGGATCGAGCCTCCCGGCGAGCTGCATCCCGCGGGTATACCAGGCCCGCGCATCGGCCCACCGCCCCTGCTCGGCCCAGATCGCGCCCAGGCTCCGGCACGCCGCTGCCTGTCCGGGAAGGTCGCGGGTGCGGACGCTCAGGAAGTAGCTCCGCTCGTACCGGTCGCGGGACTCGGCGAGACGCCCCGCTGCGTGGGCCGCGCGCCCCAGGCGCCGCAGCGCCAGGATCTCCGGGCGCCGGTCGTCCGCCGCCTCCGCGACCTCCAGCGCCAGCAGGTAGAGGCGCTCCGCCTCCGCGAGCCGCCCCTCCCCTTCTTCCAGCTCCCCCGCCCGCACGAAGGTGGCAGCGGACACCTCCAGCTCCCCGGCCTGGTACGCCCGGATGGCCTCCATGACCAGGGAGAACAGCTCCTGGAGGCGCTCCCTCACCTGTGCGGCGAGCGCCGGGATCCGCTCACGTACCCCCGCGGGATCGACGACGCGCTTGCACACCGTCGCGTACTTCCCGGACCGATCCCACGTATGTCGGCGGTCCGGCCCGGAGGCGCCGATCACCGCGTTGATCAGCGGGAGGAACTCCGTGGTGTGAGGGATCAGGGAGACGGCGTGTTCCACCGGAACGTACGATTGCATGGAAACCAGGAGCTGAATGCCACGAAAGGACCGGCACGCACGAAGCACCGGGCATGGACCGTGCCCGCCGAATGTCCGCTAAATCCTGATGATACAAGCCTCTTCAGACGGATGACGGCAACAAAATGGGGTCACCTGCACATTTTTCGTGCAAGGCGACCCCTCCGGGTCGTGCGTATCGCGGGGGGGTCCGGGTGGGGTTACCGGACGGGGCAGCAGCCTGTGCAGGGCGCCGGGATCAACGCCCCGGTGACGCGGTCGACCTCGAACCGCTCCCACGCGCTCTCGTCACGGATGCAGAAGCTCCCCCCGCTGGAGGTCCCCGCCGGGTAGAAGGTGACCGCCGTCGGGACCGGGGCGACCTCGGCCACGGGGAGGCTCCCCTCCTCCACCACCACGGGGCTGTCGATCGCCACCAGCTCGTACCGGCCGCCCGCGAGGAGGCGGAGCCGCAGCGGCTCGGCGCGCCTCGCAGCCGTGGTGCGCGCCCCGGAGACGATCTCCCCGAGGCGCTCCCCGGGGGAGGAGAACCGGTCGGCCACGGCGCTGATGGCCATGGTGGTGACCCCCAGGAGCACGCCGATGATCGCGAGCGCCACGATCAGCTCGATGAGCGTCATCCCGGCGCGGCCGGACGGGGACCGGGGGAGCACCGGGGCCACCTCAGAAGGTCCCCGCGTTGATGCTGTAGATGGCCTGCAGCATCCCGAGCGCTACGAAGCCCACCGCGGTCCCGAAGAGCAGGATCAGCAGCGGCTCCACCAGGGTGACGGCGCGCTTCAGCATCGCCCGGACCTCGCGGTCGTACGCGCCGGCCACGCGCAGGAGCATGTCGGGGAGGGAGCCGGACTCCTCGCCGACGCCGATCATCTGCGTCGCCATGCGGGGGAGGAAGGGCGACACGGCGCTCATCAGCGTCTTCCCCTCCCGCACCCGCCGGACGGCACCCTCCACCTCCCGGCGGAGCGCCTCGTTTCCGGTGGTGCTGCGGGAGATCTCCAGCGCCGTGACCAGGGAGACGCCGTTCTGGAGGAGCGCCCCCAGGGTGCGCGTTAGGCGGGCAGTGGCCAGCCGCAGGAGGAGGTCGCCCACCACCGGGAGGCGGAGCAGCAGGGCGTCGCGCCGCGCGCGTCCCTCGGGGGTCCGGGAGGCCTGCACCCCCGCCCACACCAGGGCGGCGCCGAGCAGCGCCAGCATCCACCCCCAGTGCACCAGGAAGTCGGTGGTGCCCAGCAGGATCCGGGTGGTGAGCGGGAGCTCCGCTCCCGCATCCTCCAGCATCCCGGCGAAGCGCGGCACCACCAGGAACACCAGGAGCCCCACGGCGGTCCCCCCGGCGAAGAGCATCAGGGCGGGGTAGATGAGCGCCGAGACGAGCTGGCCGCGCAGCTCCTCCGCCTCCTCCTGCAGGTCGGCCAGCCGCGTGAAGGTGGCGCCCAGCGTCCCTCCGGCCTCCCCCGCGGCGATCATGGCCACGTAGAGCGGCGGGAACATCCGGGGGTGCGCCGCGAAGGCGTCGGCCAGGGAGCGGCCCGCGCGCACATCCTGCCGGATGGCCTGGATCGCCCCCCGCAGCGCGGCGTTCTCGGTCAGCTCGGCCGAGACCATCAGGCCGCGGTCCACCGGGAAGCCGGCCTCCAGCAGCGTGGCGAGCGACCGGGTGAGCTGGATCCGCGCCTTGCCGCTCCCGCGCGTCGCCCACCCTCCCCCGGCGGACACCTCGCCGAGCGCCTCCTCCACCGCCACGGGGTAGAGGGAGCGCGCCCGCAGGTCGGCTAGGACGCCGTCGCGCGAGGGGGCCTGCACCACCCCCTCCACGATCTTCCCCTCCGGCGTGGCCGCCCGGTAGCGGAAGGCGCTCACTCCTCCACCTCGGCGGTGACCCGCAGCACCTCCTCCAGGGTGGTCTCGCCCGCGAGCACCTTCTGCACCCCGTCCATGCGCAGCGTCTTCATCCCCTCCGCGACCGCCACGGAGCGGATCTCCTCCAGCGGGGTGCGGCGGACCACCAGGGCGCGGATTTGGTCGGAGAGGATCAGGATCTCGTAGATCCCCAGGCGGCCCCGGTACCCCGTCCCGTCGCACGCCCGGCACCCCGCCCCGTGGCGCAGCCGGGTGCCGGGGGGGAGCCCCATGCGCGCCAGGACGTCGCCCTCCGGCTGGTAGGGTGCCGCGCACTCCGGGCAGATCCTGCGGACCAGCCGCTGCGCGATGATCCCCTCCACCGTGGAGGCCACCAGATAGTCCTCCACCCCCATGTCGAGGAGGCGGGTGACCGCGGTGGGAGCGTCGTTGGTGTGCAGGGTGGAGAGCACCAGGTGCCCGGTGAGCGCGGCCTGCACCGCGATCTCAGCGGTCTCCCGGTCGCGGATCTCCCCCACCATGATGATGTCCGGGTCCTGCCGGAGGATGGAGCGGAGCGCCGCGGCGAAGCTCAGCCCGATCCGCGAGTGCACCTCGATCTGCGACACCCCGCGGAGCTGGTACTCCACGGGGTCCTCCACCGTGATGATCTTGCGGGTGGCGTCGTTGAGCTGCGACAGGGCGGTGTAGAGGGTGGTGGTCTTCCCCGAGCCGGTGGGTCCGGTCACCAGCAGGATCCCGTGGGGGCGCCGGATGAGCCGGGTGAAGCGGCCGAGGTCCTCCGGGAGCATCCCTAGGAGCTCCAGCCCGGGCGTGGCGGAGGAGCGGTCCAGGATCCGGAGCACCACCGACTCCCCGTGCACGGTGGGGATGGTGGAGACGCGCAGGTCCACCTCCCGCTCCGCCATGCGCAGGCGGATGCGCCCGTCCTGGGGGAGCCGCCGCTCGGCGATGTCCATGTTCGCCATCACCTTGATGCGGCTGACCACCGCCGCGTGGTAGCGCTTAGGGGAGCTGGAGACGTCGTGCAGGACCCCGTCCACCCGGTAGCGGACCCGCAGCGCGTCCGGCATGGCGTCCAGGTGCACGTCGCTGGCGCGTTTCTGCAGCGCGTCGCGCAGGATCAGGTTCACCAGGCGGATCACCGGCGCCTGGTTGGCGAGGTCCGCCAGGTCGTCGGGGCTGTCGGAGGCCTCCGCCACCAGCTCCAGGCCATCCTCCCGCAGGTCGTCCAGCACGTCGGCGACGGAGGCGCCCCCGGCCCCGTAGGTCCGCTCGATGGCCCGCTCGATCTCGGCCAGCGAGGCCGGCACGATCCGCACGGGGCGGTTGAAGAGGGTGGCGACCTCGCCGGTCACGTCCGGCGGGAGGGGCTCGGCCGCCGCCACCACCACGCAGTCGTCGCGCAGCTCCAGCGGGATGAAGCGGTGCTCCTCCAGGTAGCGCGCCGTCAGGCGGTCGGAGAGCGGGCGGACCTCGTCGAGCACTGAGCCCTACCGCGCCTCGGGACGTGTCCCCGGGGTCACCGGCGCGGGGCGGGGAGCCGCCGCGCTGTCCGGGCGCACCTGCGTGGCCGGAGGGCGGGGCGGGGTCAGGCGCTGCCGGTCCATCTCCCTCCGGACCCGCTCGCCGCTCTGCGTCCGCTCCAGGGCGCGCTGCCGGAGCGCCTCCGCGTCGGCGTCGGAGCGCACCAGGTACGGGGTGAGGAAGATGACCAGCTCGGTCTTCCTCCCCCGCAGCTCGGTGTCCCGGAAGAGCGCCCCCAGGAGGGGGATGTTCTTGAGGATGGGGATCCCCCGCCGGATCCGCGTGTCCTCCGAGTCGATCAGCCCGCCGATCACGATGGTCTGCCGGTCCTGGACGATAGCCGAGGTCTGCGCCTCGCGCACGGTGATGACCGGGGCGCCGAAGAGCGTCTGGTTGGTGAGGGTGGAGACCTGCTGCAGCACCTCCAGCGTGACGTAGCCGTCCTGGTTGATGGTGGGGACGATCGCCAGCTCGGTGCCCACGTCGCGGAACTGGATCACCCGGTCCAGCACCTCCCCGGAGAGACCCGAGCGGGCGATCTGGGTGAAGGGGACCTGGCTCCCCACCAGGATCCGCGCCTCCTCGTTGTTGCGCGCCAGGATGCTGGGGGTGGCGAGCACGTTCACCCGCGAGTCCGCGGAGACGGCGCGGAGCGTGGCGCGTACGTCCACGTCGCGCCCCAGGGAGAGCAGGCGGACCACCAGCCCCCCCGGGGCGCTGTCCGCCACGCTGGGGAAGCGCTCGGCCGAGCGGACCAGGTCGCCACGGTGGAAGGTGGCGGACCAGTCCACCCCGAACTCGGTGCGCCGGTCGAGCGCGACCTCCGCCACGAACACCTCGATGAGCACCTGCTCCGGGCGCGCGTCCAGGCGGTCGATGGTCTGGCGGAGCAGCTCGAAGTTGCGGGGGGTGGTGCGGATGATCAGCGAGTTGGTGGGGGTGTAGGGGACCACCACCGCCTCCCCCACCATCACCCCCCCGACCATCGGGGACTGCCCGCCCGTCTGAGGGTCGAGCTGGCCGCGGCCCAGCCCCTGGCCACCCGGCGCCATGACCCCCGGCACCCCCGGGGGGATCCCGAGGCTGCTCTCCGTGCGGAGCTGCTGGGAGAGGGAGCGGCGCGTCTGTGGCACCGAGGCGGCCGCGGCGTCGGTGCTCCCGTACACCGACGCCAGGGTCAGCGCCACCTCCGTCGCCGAGGCGTGCCGCAGCGGGTGCACGAACACCTGGGTCTCCCCCAGGGTGCGTGCCGCCGCGGCGGGGAGCACCTGGAGCAGCCCGTCCCGCTCCGCCGCCACGAAGCCGGCGCTCTCCAGGATGGTGCGGAGGAGCCCCGGGATCTCCTCCGGCGTCACGGGCCGCCCCATCTTCAGCGTCACCCGGGTGGAGGGGTCCACCCCTACGAAGACCACGTTCAGCCCCGCCATCTCGGCCAGGGCCGTCACCACCGTGGTGAGCTCCGCGTCCTGGTAGTTGATCCGGATCTGGCCGCCCGCCGGGCGCGGGGCCAGGGGGAGCAGGAGCAGGAGCGCGAGAGCGCGGTGCCACCCGCGGGGGAGGCGTGGACTCGGTATGCTCACTCGGCTGGCGGTTCGGGTGTCGGTTCGGGCTACCACCCCGGTGGGATCGCCCCCGGCGGGGTGTTGGCGCTGCTCCGGGCGCGCTGGCGCATGGGCACCTCCGGAGTCGGGGCGGCGTTGGGCACCTGGCTGCCGAATGCCTGCGCGGTGCGCGGCGTCTCGCCCGGCTTCGCCACGTCCATGCGCACCTCGCCGGTGGCGCCCACCAGGACCACGTGGTCGTACGCGATCCGGTGGAGCCGGTACCCGCCGACCGCGTCGCCCTGCCGGTACACCTCCGGGGCCGGCGAGGACGGGTCCGCGTCGATCAGCGCCATCCCGCCGGTGCCGCTCACCATGGTCCCCGCCACTCGGTAGCGGGGCGGCGGCGGGGGAGGCGGCGGCTCCGCCGGCGGCGGGGCCTCCACAGCCGGCATCGTCTCCATCGCCGCCTCGGCCTCCATCCCCACCCGGAAGCGGGTGGCGGGCGCGGTGCGCGCGGCGCTGAAGAGGTTGCCGCGGAGCGCCTGCTGCACCGCGGCGTCCGTCCGTGCCTCCGGCCGGGGCGCGGGGCTCGCGCTCACCGTCGGGATCTCGGGCCAGATGACGCGCGGCGTCTCCGCGGAGCGCGCCAGCCGCGCGCCCGCCGCTACCAGGAAGAGGGCGGTCACCCCCGCCAGGATCCGGTCCGCAGTGTTCATGCTTCCTCCCGTGCTCATATCTGCCCCAGCATGTACCCCGTCACCTGCAAGGTGATGGTCAGTGACGCGGCGCCGGGGGCCTCCCGCGGGTCGCCGCTCACCGAAAGGTCCTCCACCGCCAGGAGGAGGGGGCTCGCGTCCAGCCCGGCCAGGAAGTCGAGGAGGCCGGGGAGGTCGCTGCGGGATACGATCTGCAGCGACACGGTGGTCGCGCTCCCGACCTCCCGGGAGGGGAGCACCCCCTCCCGCAGGATCTCCACCTGGGACCGGTCAGCGATCTCCCGGACCACCATGGAGAGCTGCGCGGCGGCCACCTGGGCGGTCCCTCCCCCCAGGTACCTCGACGCCACTGCCCGCTCCGCCGCCTGCGCGCCCCGCGCCACCCCGCGCAGGGTGTCGATGCTGGCCGCCAGCCCGCGGAGCCGCTGCACGCGCTCCACCTGCAGTCGGTTCGGGTCGTCCTCCTCGCCGCTCCCCCTGCGCGAGACCACCGCGGCAAGGACCAGGGCCACGACGACCGCCCCGCTCAGGACGAAGTGCCTCTCCCGGCGGGTCACCGCACCACCTTCAGCCGCACGGCGAAGTTCTCCAGCTCCACGGCGCCGACCAGACGCCGCGTGGTGGCCTCGATGGAGGCCACGCTGTCGAACCTCGGCGACCGCTCCAGAATGGGGACGATCGCGGAGGCACTCCCCGCGTAACCGCGAACCTCGATAGTGCGGGATTCCGCCTGCGCGCGCAACTGCGTCAGGTAGGCCCCCTGCGGCAGTCTCCGGGTCAGCTCCGCCAGGATCCCGACCCAGTCGGGGCGGGCACGCGCCAGGGAGTCGGTGAACGCCACCCGGGAGCGCGCCCGGTGCGCCTCCTCCAGGAGACGCGACGCGGTGTCTGCCCGCGGGGCGAGCCGGGCGGCCTCGGCCTCCAGCTCGGCCGCGCTGCGGGAGCGCCCCAGCGGACCGATGGCGAAGAAGACGCCCGCCGCCAGGACGGCCGCCGCCGCCCACCCCGCCGTCCGCCGCCGGGCGCTTCGCCGGAGCCGCTCCCGGTGCGGGGCGGGGAGCAGCCCCCCCTCCGGACCCACCGCCAGCCCCACCGCCGGGGCGAAGGAGGCCGGCACCCCCGGCACGATCTCCGTCCGCCGCTCCACCACGGTCCCGGGGAGGCGCTCCTCGATGGCCACGGTGATCCCGGCCACCTCGGCGGAGTCGTCGTCCGGGTCCAGCGCAAGGAGGACCCTCGGCCGCGCTGCACCCGATTCCACTGCGGCGGCCAGCGCCTCCGCCAGCGCCCGCGGCTCGGGAGAGAGGAACCGGGCGTGGCCGAGGAGGGTCCCTCCGCGCGCCACCGCGAGGTCCCACCACGCCCCCTGCCGGGCGAGGACCGCGAAGGAGCGGCGCCGGAGCGAGGGGTCCAGCGCCGCCCACCCCCGGGCGGCGGCCCGGGGCGCGGGCTCCACGGCGCGCACCGGCCCCAGCGATTCCTCCACGCGCGTCACCAGCGCCTCGATCTCGGCGGCGCGCGCGGCAGCCACCGGTCCCTCGGCCGGCACGTCCACCAGGACCGGTTCGCCCCGCACCGGGAAGAACCGGTCCGCGTCCATCTCCACCATCCGGGCGCGGTCGGCAGCGGGGAGCGGGGGGAGAGCGAGGAGCTTGAGCCAGACCTCCCCCGGGGGCGGAGCGACTCCGGCCGGGGTGCTCCTCCCGGGGACCAGGCGCTCATGGACCTCCCGGAGCGCCTCGTCCAGCGTCCCCAGTCCGGGGCAGGGGACCCGCAGGGCGCGCCGGACCCGGATCCGCCCTCCCCGGCGCTCCACGTAGGCGGCGCGGATCTCGCCGCTCCCCACCGCCACCCCCAGCCGGTCGCTCACGAGCCCACCTCCCGCCGCTCCAGCCGCTCCAAGGTCCCGTTCCTGAGAGTGTACGTCGCCAGGACCCGGTGCCCGGGGCCGGAGTCGCCGCCCCGGCCGAGCGCATCGATCTCCACCACCTCGGGGTAGAGGGCGATCACGTTCACCGCGAGCCCCCCCTCCGCCCGGTCGAACAGCGGCGCGAGGTCGGGGTCGCTGGTGATCTCCGCGGGAGTGACGATGGGGCCGGCCAGGAGGCGGCGGCTCACCACCCTCTCCGCCAGCTCGGGCGAGAAGCCGGGTACCGCGGCGAGGACCTCCACCGGGGCGGCGTTGACGTTGATGCGCAGCTCCCGGGCGGGGAGCACCGCGACATAGGGCTCGACCTCCGCGAAGAGCTCCGGCGTCATTCCGTTCACCAAGAGCAGCTCCCGGACGGAGAGGAGGGGGCCGTTGCGGATCGGGTACGGGGTGGCGAGACGGGCG
>DATAAL010000007.1:0-2776 GCA_036260145.1 Longimicrobiaceae bacterium
GGGCTCACCCAGGTGTTCCCCGCCTTGTCCACCCAGAGCCCCCCGCCCGGCCGCCGCACCGACCAGTCCGGCTGGGCCTTGGACAGGATCGGGTCCTTGAAGATCACGATCCGGGCGATGGAGTAGATCTTGTGCGCGCGCAGGGTGTCGATGAAGGTCCTGAGGTTCTCGATCGTCACCTCGCCCGGCTGCGCGAGCTGCTTCTGCAGGGGGAGCTGCGTCTCGTAGCGGATCCCCTTCTCGTCCTTGACGTCCACCACGAAGGCATTGATCTCCGTCTCGTCCGCCATCCTGAGCAGCTTGGGGAGACGGTTGGGCGACCCGGCGGCGTAGGCGTTCAGGTACAGCCCCCGGAGGATCGGGGGGGCCTCGTCTCGCGGGGACCTGGCAGGCGCGGGCCGCGCGGCGGAGTCCGCGGCGGCGGTCTCACCCCCGTTGACCTTGCCCTTCTCCCCGGCACCGTCGGGCGAGCGGGCCCCCGCCTCCGAGCCCCCACAGGCGGCGAGCAGCGCGAGCGCGGCCGCCAGCGCGGAGCGACGTACGTACAGGTTCGGCATGACCGTCATCGTAGAGCGTGATGAAAGTGCTTGCGGCACCGGCAGATGCCACTCAACGGCGCACCGGCAAGGATCGCGCCGGTCCCGCGACCGCTACCGGGGCTGTGCCCCCGGAGCCACCCACACGTTGTTCTCCGGGTTCACGTCGGGGAAGAGGTGCTCCGGGTCGATCTCCACGCGCAGGGGGGCGCCGTACACCGGGAGGGCGAGGGTGGCGGTGCGCAGCCGGTCCACCGTCCACAGCTCGATGGGGATCTCGGCGCGGGAGACGGCCCCCCCCTCCGCGGTGACCACCACGGCGATCGGCGCGGGGATGTCGCCCAGGTCGCGCAGGGTGATGCGGACGCTCCCCCCCTCCCCGGCCTCCACCCCCCCGATGGCGTAGTCCAGCGTCCCCGTCTCCCACCACCAGGGGTACCAGAACCAGTCCAGGTCGCGCCCGGCGACCCGTTCTACCGTGTGGAAGAGGTCCCACGGGTAGGGGTGTCGGAAGCGCCACTCCCGCGCGTAGGTGCGCAGCGCCTGCCAGTACACGGAGTCGCCCACGATCCCCCGCAGGGAGCGGAAGAGCGTCGCCGGCTTCCGGTACGCCGCTACGCCCGGCTCCCCGTGGGGGGCGACCAGGTCGATATGCCGCATCAGCGGGACCTCGCGCTCGGAGCCCGCCACCGCCAGGTAGGAGGCCAGATCCTCCAGGAAGGGATCCGGACCCTCCGGGAAGCGCTCCGCCACCGCGAGCGACTCGTGGTACTCGGTGATCCCCTCGTCCATCCAGGCGAACGCCGCCTCGTCCTGCCCCACCATCATGGGGAACCACTGGTGCGCCACCTCGTGGGCGATGGAGCCGAATAGCCGCCGCTCGGAGTCCGGCTTCCCGATGAAGAGGATCTGCGGGTACTCCATGGCCCCGACGGACCCCTCCGCCAGGGTGAGCTGCCCGTACCCATAGGGGACCAGGAGCCGGCTGAACCCCTCCAGCGAGCGCTGCGCGTGCCGGGCGGCCTCCCCCCATCCCGGCGCGCCGGGGCGGTACAGGGCGTGGACCAGCACGCCGCGCGACGCCGTAGTGTCCGCCCCCTCCCCTGCGGGTACGTCCGCCCGGACCGCGTCCCACACGTACCGGTCGGAGGCGGCGAAGGCAAAGTCGCGCACGTCGCGGGCGTAGAAGCGCCAGGTGAGCCTCCCGTCCCGGCCGGGGAGTGTGGCCCGCCCGGAGGCCGCGTCCGCCTCGCTCACCACCCGCGTCACGCTGTCGCTCCCCGCCGCCGCGGCCAGGCGCCGCAGCGCCTCCGCGGGGAGCACCTCCTGCGGGTTCCGGAGCGTCCCCGTAGCCCCGACCAGCCACCCCGCAGGGAGGGTGAGGGCCACTTCGAAGTCACCGTACTCCAGGTAGAACTCCCCCTCCCCCAGGTACGGGGTGGCGTCCCACCCGCGGACGTCATCGAACACCGCCACCTGCGGGTACCACTGCGCCACCTGGAAGGCCCGCCCGCCCAGGGTGTCCTGCCAGGCGGTGCGGAAGGTCCCCGAGGGGGGAACGTGGAAGCTCCAGTCGATCTCCAGCACGGCGCTGTCCCCCGGGACGACGGCGCGCGGGAGGATCAGCCGCGCCAGCGTCCCCTGCACCGCGTACCCCACCGGTGCTCCGGGCTCGGGGAGGGTGAGGACCGGGATCTGGGCGAGGGGTCGCTCCGCCAGCGGCTGCCCCGCCGCGGCCACCCGCTCCAGCGTCACCCCGCCGGTGATGGGGGCGAAACGGTTGCGGGGGACCCCCTCCCGGAAGAGGTTCTGGTACAGGTGGAGGACCAGGGCGCGGAGCGGCACCGGGGAGTGGTTGCGGTACACGATCCGCTCCCGCCCCCGCAGCGTCGCCGTCCGCGGGTCCAGCTCGGCCTCGATGCGGTAGCTCACCCGCTGCTGCCAGTAGCGCGACCCCGGCGCCCCGGCGAGCGTCCGCGTCCCCCGCTGCACGGCGTCGCGGAAGGAGGGGGTGAGGGGGACGGGCCGGACCAGGTGCCGCGTGGCCGTGTCCGAGGACTCCGCCTCCGGCCCCGAGGCGGGGCGGCGCCCCGGGACGCAGGCGGTGCCCAGGAGCGCGAGGACGGCGAGGAGCGCGGGCGTTCTCTGCACGGTGTTCTCCGGTCGGGTCGAGGTGCGCGCCAAGCTACACCCGGGAGGGGGAAAAGCAATGCGGCCCCGAGCACGCTCCGTGCCCGGGG
>DATAAL010000008.1:0-3420 GCA_036260145.1 Longimicrobiaceae bacterium
GCGTCTCCCTCCCCAGGTTCAGCGCCACCAGGAACCGCCGCCCGCCCCCGCTGCGCACGTAGGCCAGCACGTCCCCCCGCGCGTCCACCGGCTCCCACGCCCCCGAATGCAGCGCCGGCTCCGCGCGCCGCAGCTCGATGAGGCGGTGGTACAGCCGGAGCAGCGATCCCGGGTCCCCGCGCTGCGCCTCCACGTTCACCTCGCGGAAGTCGTCCGCCACCGGGAGCCAGGGCTCGCCGGTGGTGAACCCCGCGTTGGGCGCCGCGCTCCACTGCAGGGGGGTGCGCTCCGGGTCGCGCCCCAGCCCGGGGAGGTTCCTCTCCCAGGGGTCCCGCACCCGCTCCGGGGGGATCTCCACGTCGCGCATCCCGATCTCGTCGCCGTAGTAGAGGGTCGGCGTCCCCCGGAGCGTCAGCAGGAGCATGGCGGCCACCCGCGCCTGTCCTGGCCCCGCGCGCGTGGCGATCCGGTGCCGGTCGTGGTTCCCCAGCACCCAGTTGGGCCAGGCGCCCGGCGGGAGGAGCGACTCGTAGCGCCGGATCGCCGCGTCGATGGTCCGCGCCTCCCAGGGGAGGGTGATGAGCTGGAAGTTGTACGGGAAGTGGCACCCCTCCTCTTTGTGGCCGTAGTACGCCATCAGCCGCTCCACCCGGTTGTAGATCTCCCCGATCAGCACCCGGTCCTCCCCATACTCCGCCAGCACCCGACGCATCCGGGCGATGCGGTCGTGCACCTCGGGGCGGTCGCAGGAGTAGACGCGCAGCAGGGAGTCGTAGGGGTCGCTCCCGGGGCCGGGGACGTAGTCCGGGTTGGGCGGGTTGTCGCGGAACAGCGGGTCCTTGGCAATCTGCTGCACCGCGTCCACCCGGATGCCGTCCACCCCGCGCCGCATCCAGAAGCGGAGCACCTCCAGCATCGCCGCCTCCACCTCCGGGTTGGCCCAGTTCAGGTCCGGCTGCTCGAGGAAGAAGGCGTGATAGTAGTACTGCCCGGTGGCCTCGTCCCACTCCCAGGCGCTCCCACCGAAGGTGCTGAGCCAGTTGTTGGGGGGGCCGCCGTCCGGGGCGGGGTCGCGCCAGAGGTACCAGTCGCGCTTCGGGTTCTCGCGCGAGGAGCGGGACTCCAGGAACCAGGGGTGCCAGTCGGAGGTGTGGTTGGGGATGAAGTCCAGGACCACGCGGATCCCGCAGGTGTGGGCCTCTGCCAGCAGCCGGTCGAAGTCCTCCAGAGTGCCGAAGAGCGGGTCCACGCCGCAGTGGTCGGTCACATCGTACCCGAAGTCCACCATAGGGGAGGGGTAGAAGGGAGATATCCACACCGCATCCACCCCCAGCCAGCGGAGGTGGTCCAGTCCGCGGGTGATCCCCGGCAGGTCTCCTACCCCGTCCCCGCTGGCGTCCAGGAAGGAGCGCGGGTAGATCTGGTAGATCACCCCGCGCCGCCACCAGGGGCTCTGCTCCGTCATTCCCGGCCCGGCTCACCGCTCCAGGAGCGGTCCTCCGCGCGCCGGCGGTCCCCTCCCGGCCCCGGTGCGGAGGGCTCCTCGCGCAACCGCACCAGCACCCCCTCGTCGCCGCGGAGGCGCAGCTCTCCGCTCACCCGCTCCCCGCCGCGGTCCAGGTGGGTGGAGAGGGCGATGGTCCCCTCGCGAGCCCGCTCCGGGCAGCGCAGCGTCTGCGGCTGGCGCCCCAGGTTCAGCGCCACCAGGAAGTCACTCTCCCCCTGGCGGGCGCGGCGCACGTAGGCAAGCACGCTCCCCTCCGCGGCCACGGGCTCGAAGCGCCCCACCTCCAGCGCCGGCTCTCCCCGCCGCAGATCGATCAGCCGGCGGTACAGCGTCAGCGTGGAGCGGGGGTCGTCGCGCTCGGTCTCCACGTTGATGACCCGGTAGTTGCCGGCCATGGGGAGCCAGGGCTCGCCGGTGGTGAATCCGGCGTTCGGCGCCGGGCTCCACTGCATGGGGGTGCGCTCCGGGTCGCGCCCCAGCCCCAGCCCCGGGACGTTCTTCTCCAGCGGGTCCTGCACCCGGTGGCGGGGGATCTCCACGTCCTCCATCCCGATCTCGTCGCCGTAGTAGAGGGTCGGCGTCCCCCGCAGGGTCAGCAGGAGCATGGCGGCCACCCGGGCCTGCTCGGGCCCCACGCGCGTGGCGATGCGGTGCTGGTCGTGGTTCCCCAGCACCCAGTTGGGCCACCCGCCCGGGGGGAGCGCCGCCTCGTACTCGTCGACCAGCCCGGCGATGTGGCGCGCGTCCCACGGCGCCAGGATGAGCTGGAAGTTGAAGGGGAGGTGCACCCCGGAGAGGTCCGCGCCGTAGTACTCCACCAGCCGCTCCACCGGGAGGTAGATCTCCCCGATCAGCACCCGCTCCTCGTACCGGTCGAAGAGCCGGCGCATGCGGGTGATGATCTCGTGCACCTCCGGGCGGTCGGTAGTGTGGACGGGGACGAGCTGCTGGTAGGGGTCCATCCCGGGCCGCCAGGCCGGGTTCGGCGGGTTGTCGCGGAACCGGTCGTCCTTGGCCAGGTGCCAGATCACGTCCACCCGGAAGCCGTCCACCCCCCGGTCCAGCCAGAAGCGGAGGACGTCCAGCATGGCCTCCTGGACCCGGGGGTTGCGCCAGTTGAGGTCCGGCTGCTCCTTCAGGAAGGCGTGGTAGTAGTACTGCCCGGTGGCCCCGTCCCACTCCCAGGCGCTCCCGCCGAAGCAGGAGAGCCAGTTGTTGGGGGGGCCGCCGTCCGGGGCGGGGTCGCGCCAGATGTACCAGTCGCGCTTCGGGTTGTCGCGCGAGGAGCGGGACTCCAGGAACCAGGGGTGCCGGTCGGAGGTGTGGTTGGGGACGAAGTCCAGGATCACCCGGAGCCCCCGCCCGTGCGCCTCGTGCAACAGCCGGTCGAAGTCGTCCAGGGTGCCGAACATGGGGTGGACGCCCGTGTAGTCGGACACGTCGTAGCCGAAGTCCCGCATCGGCGACGGGTAGAAGGGGGAGATCCACACGGCGTCCACCCCCAGCCAGCGGAGGTAGTCGAGCCGGCGGGTGATCCCCGGCAGGTCGCCCACGCCGTCCCCGTTGCTGTCCATGAACGACCGCGGGTAGACCTGGTAGACGATCCCCCGCTGCCACCACAGGTAGCCGCTCATCGCCCTCGCTCCGTTTACTCCGCCCCGCGCAGCTCCGGGAGGACGCGCTCCCCGAACACCTCGATGAAGCGCTCCTGCTCCTCGCGGTTCACGCAGTGGAGGTTGATCTCCTCGAACCCCATCTCCACGCACTCCCGCAGCCACTCCAGGTGCCACCGCCAGTCGGCGGAGATCTTCATCTTCTCCTTCACGTCCCCCGGCCGCACCACCTCTCCCACGGCGTCGAACTGCGCCGGCGTCCACAGGTGGGAGATGACGTGGCTGGGGAGCATCACCGAG
>DATAAL010000009.1:0-4744 GCA_036260145.1 Longimicrobiaceae bacterium
GGGGGGCGGGTGCGGCGGGAGGGGCGTAGCGCCCGGGCTCAGCGCGGCTTGCGGCGCCGCGCCGCCTTCTGCGCCTTGGTCATCTCCCCCTGCACGTACTTCAGCGCCTGCTTGCGCTGCTCCAGGTGGCGCTTGAGCTGCTCGGACTGCTTGAGCTTGGCGCCCTCCGTCCCCTTGTAGCGCTGGGAGCTGAAGAGGCGGTTCATCACCTTCAGGATGGGGCCGCCGAGGTAGCGGAGGAAGAGGGCCCTCCCCTTGCGGCCGTGCTTCTCGTGCTCGGCGATCGCGTAGGGGAGCGCCTGGAGCGAGTCCTGGATCTGGCGGTGCATCTG
Source organism: Longimicrobiaceae bacterium (assembly GCA_036260145.1). Taxonomy (GTDB): domain Bacteria; phylum Gemmatimonadota; class Gemmatimonadetes; order Longimicrobiales; family Longimicrobiaceae; genus JAFAYN01. The sequence continues at coordinate 333 of DATAAL010000009.1, forward strand.
CGCCGGGTCGCGCTTCTTCTTCTTGGCCATGGTGCTGCGGGGCGTGAACGTGAGCGTCAGCCGGAGACCGGTCCGTCCGGAGGGGCGGGACCGGCCCCGCGCCGACCGCCGGGCAGGGCCCCCGCCGAGGGCTGAAAGCTAACCGCTGTACACGCATTTATGAAGATCGCCCACCTGGCCGACCTGCACCTGGGCTTCCGCGCCTACCACCGCGTGACCCCCCGGGGGATCAACGTGCGCGAGGCGGACGTCGCCGACGCCTTCCGGCGCGCGGTGGCCCGCACCGTGGAGCTGCGGCCGGAGCTGGTGCTGATCGCCGGGGACGTGTTCCACACAGTGCGTCCCTCCAACACCTCCATCGCCGAGGCGTTCCGGCAGCTCTCCCTCCTCACGGAGGGGCTCCCGGGGGTCCCGGTGGTGATGATCGCCGGGAATCACGACTCCCCCCGCTCCTCGGACACCGGGAACATCCTGACGCTCTTCCGGGAGATCCCGGGAGTCGTGGTGGTCACCGACGAGGCCCGCCACGTCCCCCTTCCCGGGATCGACACCTCCGTCCTTTGCCTCCCCCACAACGCCCTCACCGTGGAGGGCGGAGAGCCGGTGCCGATGGAGCCGGACCCCACGGCGCGCCACAACGTTCTGATGCTGCACGGCACGGTGGGGGGGAGCGTGGCCGAGCAGAAGCTGCGCTACGTCACGGAGTACGGGGGAGCGGTGGTGGAGGACACCGCCATCGGCCCGGAGCGCTGGGACTACGTGGCGCTGGGGCACTACCACATCGCCACCGAGCTGGCCCCCAACATGTGGTACGCCGGGGGGGTGGAGCGCACCTCCACCAACCTCTGGATGGAGGCGGACGGGCCCAAGGGGTTCGTGGTGTACGACACCGTACGGCACCGGGCCGACTTCCACCCCCTGGAGACCCGTCCGGTGGTGGACCTGGAGCGCCTCTCCGCCCGCGGGCTGAGCGCGGCGGAAACGGACGAGCGGATCCGCGAGGCGGTGGAGAGCATCCCGGGGGGGATCGGGGGGAAGATCGTCCGCCTGGTGGTGACCGACATCCCCCGCCACCTGGTGCGCGAGCTGAACCACCGCCGGATCCGCGACTGGAAGGCGGAGGCGCTGCACTTCCACCTGGACGCCCGCCCCCCGGAGGTCCGGCGCATCGTCGCCTCCGGCGCCCCCATCCGCCGGCAGACGCTGCAGGAGCAGGTGGAGAGCTTCCTGGCGAAGCACTGGGAGCTCACCTCCGGGACGCTGGACCGGAAGCGGCTGGTGGAGCTGGGGTCGCAGTACGTGCAGCGGGCGGAGGAAGGGTGAGCCGATGCGCCTGAACCGCCTGCGCCTCCGCAACTTCCGCCAGCACGCCGACACCGAGGTCCGGTTCCGCCCGGGGCTTACCGGGATCATCGGGCCCAACGGGGCGGGAAAGAGCACCATCCTGGAGGCGATCGCCTGGGCGCTGTACGGCGCCCCCGCCGCCCGCGGGACCAACGACACCATCCGCTTCGCTCGCGCCGCGCCCCGCTCACGGGTGGAGGTGGAGCTGGAGTTCGCGCTGGGGGGGCACGAGTACCGGGTGGTCCGCACCCTCAACAGCGCGGAGGTCTACCTGGACGGCGGGGCCGCCCCGGTGGCCGCCACCCTTGGGGGTGCGACCGCCTACCTCCAGGGGCGGGTCGGCATGTCCCGGGAGGAGTTCTTCAACACCTACTTCACCGGGCAGAAGGAGCTCCAGTTCCTCTCCGCGATGGGTCCCACCGAGCGGGGGCGCTTCCTGTCGCAGGTGCTGGGGTACGAGCGGCTCCGCCGCGCGCAGGACCTGGCCCGCGCCCGCCGGGGCGAGCTGCGCCACGAGATCATGGGGCTCCGCACCGCGCTGGGGGACCTGGACGAGATCGTGGCGGAGCGGCGGGCGGCGGAGCAGCGGGTGGGGGAGGCGCTCGGCGCCCTCTCCGCGGCCCGGGAGGCGCAGGAGGAGGCGCTGGTCGCGGTGCGGGAGCTGGCTCCGCGGTGGGAGCAGGCGCAGGCCGTGCGCGATCGCCACCGCGAGCTGGCGCACGCCGTCGTCGCCGTGGAGCGCGAGCGGGAGACGGCCCGTCGGGACGTCCTCCGCGCCGAGGAGGAGCTGAAGCGGATCGCCGCAGCCGAGGCGGAGCTCGCCCCCCTCCGGGCGCAGCTCGAGGAGCTCCCCTCTATCACCTCTGAGTGCGAGCGCATGGCCCGGCTCGCCCGCGAGGACGAGCGGCGCAAGGGGCTCGAACGGCAGGTGGCCGACCTGGAGGCGGAGCTGGGGCGCTCCCGCGAGCGGCTGGCGAAGCTGGAGCAGGCGCCGGAGCTGGAGCGGCAGTACGGGGAGGAGCTGGAGCGGCTGCGCGAGGAGCGCGCAGGAACCGAGGCGGAGCTGGACGAGCAGAAAACCGCCTGGCTCCGCGACCGCCAGGACGCGCAGACCAAGCTCCAGAACTACCGTGACCGCGGGAACGAGCTCCGGGAGCAGATCCGCCAGATCCGCGAACTGGGGCCGGAGGGGAAGTGCCCCACCTGCGGGCGCCCGGTCGGCGACGACTACGAGCGCCTCCTGGAGGAGATGGAGGAGCAGTGGACCGGGATCGTCCAGGACGGGAAGTGGTGGAAGAGTCGCGCCGAGCAGCTGGAGGAGAAGCCGGAGGAGGTGGCCGCGCTGGAGCGGCTGGTCCGCTCGCTCGCGGAGCAGATCGACGACAAGGCGCGCAGACACACCCGCTGCAAGGCCGCGGTGGAGGAGCTGAAGACGCTGCAGGGGGAGCTCGCGCAGCGGGCGGCCCGGCGCGACGAGCTGCGGCGCGAGCTGGAGACGATCCCCGCAGGGTACGACCGGGACCGCCACCGCGAGGTGGACGCCCGTCTGCGGGAGCTGCGGGAGCTGGAGACCCGGGCGGCCCGGCTGGAGGAGAGCACCTCCCGCCGCCCCGCTTGGGAGCGCGACCGCACCGATGCGGTGGTGCGCGAGCAGTCGGCGTCGGAGCGCGTGCAGTCGCTGGCGGCGGAGCGGGACGCCCTGGGATTCTCGGAGGAGGGGTTCGCCGCGCTCAGAGCGGAGTACGAGGGGGCGAGTGAGCGCAATCGCCAGGCGGAGATGCGAGTCATCGAGCTAGGGGGGCACGTGGCCACGGCGGAGCAGGCGCTCCAGTCCGCCCGGCGCGCCGAGGCGGAGTACCACCAGCGGGCCGGGGAGGTGGCGGAGCGGGAGACGGAGCTGCGCTACCACGAGGAGCTGGACCTGGCCTTCTCCGAGCTGCGGGGAGAGCTGAACGCGCAGGTGCGCCCCGAGCTGTCGGAGATCGCCTCCGCCTTCCTGGCCCAGCTCACCGACGGGCGCTACACCTCCATGGAGATCGACGACGCCTACAACCTCATGGTGCTGGACGAGGGGGAGGAGAAGCCGGTGATCTCCGGCGGCGAGGAGGATGTGGCCAACCTGGTGCTGCGTCTCTCGCTCTCGCAGATGATCGCGGAGCGCGCGGGGCACCCGCTCTCACTGCTGATCCTGGACGAGGTGTTCGGATCGCTGGACGTGGCGCGGCGGGACAACGTCGTTCAGCTCCTGCACCACCTGGAGGACCGGTTCGAGCAGGTGATCCTGATCACGCACATCGAGGGGATCCGGGAGAGCCTGGACCAGGTGCTGCGCGTGGAGTTCGACGAGCGGATGGGGACGTCGGTGGTGCGGGAGGAGTCGTTCTCCGGCGACGACCTCCCGGAGCCGGGAATGGCGGCGGACTGAGGAAGGGCTTTTGGACTGCCCTTCGGGCGCACATCCCTCAACGGCCTGTCGCGGCACGATATGGTTCGGGCCGGACCACCGCTTCGGGGGACCCGGCCCTTCGTTCCTTTCCCCTACTGTCCTCCACCTCCGCCACCACCCCCACCACTGCCTCCGCCGGATCCCCCGCCGGGCGACGGGACATTCACGTCCACGTTCACGTCCGTCTTGCCGCCGCCGAAGAGGCCGCCGCGCCACGCGAAGAGCGCGACCAGCACCACGATTAAAAAGATCACCAGGATTGCCACCACGCCCGTGTTGCTTGAGCTATCGCCATCAGCCATCTTTCTCGATCCTCCTTCTCCGAATCGCGAGGCTCTAAAGTTTTCGTACAACAAAATCGTGAAGGCACGCCCCCACGTTGGATAACCGTACGCGTGCGGAGCCCTCTCCGGGGTGGTTAAGAAAAAGGCGTGCCACAGAAGGGGTAGTTGCGAGTCGCGAGTTTGGAGTTCAAAAACGGAAGGAGGATGAAGGCCGGCGCGGCCCTCACCCTCCCTCCCGTCTTTAGCTCGAAACTCGGAGCCGTTTTTACCGGCTCGGGGTCGGGCGCGGCGGCTCGGCCCCCTGCGGGACGAGCCACAGTTCGTAGGAGTTGGCGTCG
>DATAAL010000010.1:0-2017 GCA_036260145.1 Longimicrobiaceae bacterium
CGCCACTCCGGGCGGGACCGGCCCCAGGGCACCGTCGAGCACGTACGCCCGGGTGTTCGAGACCGGCCTCCCGATGGTCGCCGGCCCTCCCGGGAGGCGCAGCGCGCAGGTGCTGTAGGTGGTGTCCTCCGAGGGGCCGTAGAGGTCGTAGACCCGCTCGATCCCGCCCCTGGCGTACAGCGCGTCCGCCAGCTCGGCCCGGAGCGGCTCGCCGGCCAGGTTCACCGTCCTCACCCCCGGCGGGATGGCGCCGTCCCGGAGCAGCGCGGCGATCGCCGAAGGGACGGTGTTGATCAGCCGCACCTCGCGCGCGGCCTGCGACCCCGCCACAGCCAGGGCGTTCTCCACCACGATGACGCGCCCTCCCCGGGAGAGCGGCAGGAAGAGCTCGAAGACGGAGAGGTCGAAGCAGATGGAGGTGGACGCCAGGACCCCCGAGAGATCCTCGGCGGAGTAGACGCCTGCGGCCCAGGACAGCAGCGCCACCGCGCTCCCGTGCTCGATGGCGACGCCCTTCGGTACGCCCGTGCTCCCGGATGTGTAGATGAGGTAGGCCACGCTCTGGGGGGTGGCTCCGCCCCGCGAGTTGGCGGCGCTCTCCTCCCCGTTCCCGGGCGCGGCGCCGTCGATGCTCACCACTCTCACGCCCGCCGGGACGGGGACCCGCGTCCCCATCCCTTCCCCGGTCAGGAGCACCGCCACACCCGAGTCCTGGAGGATGAAAGCCAGGCGCTCGGCGGGGTAGCCCGGGTCCAGCGGGACGTAGGCTCCGCCGGCCTTGAGCACGGCCAGGATGGAGACGACCATCTCCAGGCCGCGCTCCAGGCACACACCCACCCGCGCCTCCGGGCCGACCCCCAGCTCCCGCAGGCACCGGGCGAGCCGGTTCGCCCGCTCGTTCAGCTCCGCGTACGTCAGCGCCCGGTCCTCGCAGAGAACCGCCACCGCGTCCGGGATGCGCCCGGCCTGCGCCTCGAACAGCTCGTGGATGCAGGACTCGACCGGGTACGCCGCCTCCGTCCGGTTCCACTCCTCCAGCACCTGCGTGCGCTCCGCCTCCGAAAGGAGGTCCAGGGAATCCACGCCTCGGCCCGGGTCCGCCGCCATCCCCTCCAGCACGCGCCGGAAATAGCTCACCCAGCGCTCAACCGTCTCGCGCTCGAAGAGCGAGGTCGCGTACGTCAGTCCTCCCACGATCCGTCCGCCCACCTCGGAGAGTCCCAGCGCCAGGTCGAACTTCGCCGTCTCCCGCGCTCCCCGCTGCACCGGCGCCAGCTCCAGGCCCGGCAGCTCCATCCTGGCCGGCGACGCGCTCTGCCACGCGAACATCACCTGGAAGAGCGGGGTGTGGGTCAGGCTCCGCACCACCTGGAGCCGCTCCACCACCTGCTCGAAGGGGATGTCCTGGTTCTGCTGCGCCTCCAGCGCCCGCGCCCGGACCCGCCCCAGCAGCTCACTCACCCTCGGATGTCCGGAGAGGTCCAGGCGCAGCGCCAGCGTGTTGACGAAGAAGCCGATCAGCCCCTCGATCTCCCGCTGCCCCCGGTTGGCCGTCGGTGTGCCGACGACCACGTCCTCCTGCCCCGAGAGCCGGCTCAGCACCACGGCCCACCCCGCCGTCAGCGTGACGAACGGGGTCGCCCCGTGGCGGTGCCCCATCACCCTGAGAGCCGCCGTCAGGGTCTCGCCCAGCTCCACCCGGACCGAGGCTCCGGCATATTCCTGCCGTGCAGGGCGTGCGCGGTCGGTGGGGAGCTCCAGCAGCTCCGGCGCACCGGAGAGAGCCCGAACCCAGTACGCCGCCTGCGCCTCCAGCACCCGGTCCTGCACCCAGCGCCGCTGCCAGGCCGCATAGTCCGCGTACTGGACCGGCAGCGCGGGGAGCGGGTCCTCCCGACCGGCCCGGAAGCCGGCGTAGAGCCGGCCCAGCTCCACGTGCAGGGTGGCGCCCGCGTGGTCCTGCCGGGCGGGGCGCGCGTGGTCGGTGGGGAGCTCCAGCAGCTCCGGCGCGCCGGCG
>DATAAL010000011.1:0-23477 GCA_036260145.1 Longimicrobiaceae bacterium
GATGGGGCACCGTGCGATCAGGTCCGCGACGCCATCCTGGGCGCGTTTGGCACCCGCCACTGCTACCTGGATCTCCACATCCCCGGCCGCCACGCTCCCATCCTTTGTCTCCGCACCCATCCCCCGGCTTTCCAGGGCGGCCCTCACCACCTCTCCCACCAGCCATGCGCCGCCGGGACGCTGGAACATGAGGTATTGCGGAGCGTCCTGCCAGTTCTGGCGTGGGTGATCGCCGGCGCCGGCGGTGGTGCTGCCGGCCGGCTGCGCTCCTCCTGCCACCTGCGCGGCCGTGCCTCCGGCCGGAACCGTCGCGGAGCGCTCCGAGCCGTTCCCCATGAGCAGAGACAGGTTGGCGGGGAGCCGCACCACCACCGCGTCGACCTGGACATCCCCGAGGACGAGCACGGACTTCTTCAACGCGGACTTCCTTACGGCGGACTTCCTCGCCGCAGGCTTTCTCACCACGGACTTCCTCACCGCGGACTTCTTCACCATGGACTTTCTCGACGTCCGATCTTGCGGAGTACCGGGTTGCATTCACCACCTCCGGGGAGTTGAGCGCGGGTCGCGGGAGCACCCTGCGCGCAGTCGGCTCGGATCGGACGAGGCGCTGAGGGACGTGGGGAGGCGAAGCGCCGGGAGTTGGGTCGGATCGAGGTCTGCGCTGGAGATCAAGATACACCCGCTGCAGTGCGAGCTCAAAGAGAAATTTTTTGCCGGCGAAGATCTCTTTCGGCGGAGACGCGAGGACCCGAGATTCCTTTCGGAGGCCGGCACGACGCGCGGGCGCCTCCGCTCCCCGGACCCGGACCCACGAGCACCCCGGATATGAGCCACGCAGCCGAGACCTGGACCACCCTCTCCGCGGTGCGCCGCGAGTCGCCGCTGGTGCACAGCATCACCAACTACGTGGCCATGGATATCACGGCCAACGGCCTGCTGGCGGTGGGGGCCTCGCCCGCCATGGTGCACGCGGTGGAGGAGGTGGAGGACTTCACCTCCATCGCCGCCGCGCTGGTGATCAACATCGGGACGCTCTCGCCCGCGTGGGTCGACGCAATGGAGCGCGCGGCAGGACGCGCCGCGACGCTGGGGAAGCCCTGGGTGCTCGATCCCGTGGGGGCGGGGGCGACGCCGTACCGCACCCGGGTGGCGCGGGAGCTGGCGCGGCGCCGGCCCACCGTCATCCGGGGCAACGCTTCCGAGGTGCTGGCGCTCGCGGAAGAGGGGAGGGCGGGAAAGGGGGTGGACAGCGCGCACGCCTCCGAGGAGGCGCGCACCGTCGCGCTCGCGCTCGCCCGGGAGCTCGGGTGCGTGGTGGCGGTCACCGGCGCGACCGACTATGTCACCGACGGGGAAGCGGTGCTCGCCGTGGCCAACGGGCACCCGTTGATGGCGCGCGTCACCGCGCTGGGGTGCACCGCCAGCGCGCTGGCCGGCGCGTTCGTCGCCGTGAGCCGGGACCCCCTCGCCGCGACCGCCCACGCGCTCGCCGTGCTGGGGCTCTGCGGCGAGATCGCCGCGCGGGAGTCGCCGGGGCCGGGAACGCTCCGCTGGCGGATCCTGGACGCGCTCCACACCCTGGACGAGGGCGCGGTGCGGGAGGGCGCGCGCATCTCATGAAGCAGTGGGGGACGGTATCCCGCAAAAGCCGGCGCCGGAACATGCAGGAATCTTGCCCTCCCGCGAGGGGTGCGCCTACCTTGCGCCAACCGCGCGGTTGGGACGGACCCGCTTCGGAAACGAGGAGCGATGCGCAGGGAATCGCACCAGGCAGCCGGAGTCGTCCTGTTCCGGCAGTTGGACGGGGAGCGTACCTACCTCCTCCTCCGTTCGCGGCTCACCCGGACCCCCATGTGGGAGTTCCCCAAGGGCGGCGTGGAGACGGGAGAGACGGAGCTGGAGGCGGCGGAGCGGGAGCTCCGCGAGGAGACCGGGCTCGCGGAGGGGGAGTTCGAGGTGCGCGAGGGGTTCAGGCAGGAGGAGCAGTACTTCTTCACCCTGGGCCAGGGCGGGGGGCGCACGCTGGTGATGAAGCGGGTGACCTACTTCCTGGCCGAGGGTCGCACCGATCGCATCCGCATCTCCCACGAAGCCAGCGACTACCGCTGGCTCTCCTACCCGGAGGCGAGGCGCCTCCTTCGCTTCCGAGCCAAGCAGGAGGTCCTGGACCGCGCCGAGGAGTGGCTGTCGGGTCCGGCGGCCGGTACCGATGGGAGGAGCGCGTGAGTCGTTCCTCTTCGGCCCGTCCCGCCATCGTGGCCGGGGCGACCAAAGACCGGTGCATGTCGGACCCGGGCAGCTCACGGCCGCCGGCGCTTGACCGGATGCATGCCCTAAGTGCATCGTTCCCCTTCAGGGTATAGTACGGTCGGGACCCCCGGAAAGCCCACGCGTCCCGGCGCGGAGATCGGCGTATCTCCTGCGTGGTGGCCGCGTGGCTCGGCGGGATCCACACATCACTGTTCGCGAGGAGGATGGCGTGACGATTCCCACGGAGCCGATCGGGAGCATCCCGAGGCCTCCTCATCTCATCGAGGCGGTCGCGAACGGCGACATCACGGACCCGGACCTCGATCCACACTTCGAGGCCGCGGTACGCGACACGATCGGACGGTTCGAGGCGACGGGATCCCCGGTGATCACCGACGGGGAGCAGCGGAAGTACCAGAATTTCTGGACCTACTCCGTGCACGGGCTCCCGAATACCGCGCCGGACGGGTTCAAGATCCCGTTCGCCGCCGGCCACACCCGCCGCATGCCCCGGCTCACGGCAGGTCCCTTCCGGTACATGCGGTACGCGGACCGGTATCTCGACATTGCCTTGCGCTATGCACGCACCCCGCTGAAGCAGGCGGTGATCTCGCCGTCCGCGTTGAGCCTGATGTACCCGGACGAAGGAATCCCCGGGTACTCGCGCGAGGAGTTCATCGAGGACCTGCTGCGCGAGCACGTGACGGAGATCCGCCGCTGTATGCAGAAGGGCGCGTCCAGGATCCAGATCGACTTCACGGAAGGGCGGCTGGCGATGAAGGTCGATCCCTCGGGGCACCTGCTCAGCAGCTTCATCGACCTGAACAATCTCGCCCTGTCGCGCTTCTCGGCCGACGAGCGGAAGATGCTCGGCGTACATACCTGCCCCGGCGGAGACCGCGATTCCACCCACAGCGCCGACGTCGACTACGCCGAGCTCCTCCCCAGCCTGTTCGAGCTGAAAGTGAAGTCCTTCTACATCGCGCTGGCAGGGGAGAGGGACCGCGTTCGCGTGCTCAGGATCATCCGCCGGTACGTGAAGCCGGACCAGCAGGTCTTCGTCGGCGTCATCTCGCCGATCGATCCGAGGATCGAGAGTGCCGAGGAAGTCCGGGACCGGGTTCTCGAAGCCGCCGATTACATCCCGGTCGAGCAGCTCGGTACGACCGACGATTGCGGCTTCGCGCCCTTCAGTGACGATACCTCGACCAGTCGGGATACGGCGTTCGCCAAGATCAGGGCGCGGGTCGTGGGCACCGGGATGGCCAGCGAGATGATCGGCGGGAGGTGACGATGACGACGCAGGACGATGAAGAGCAGCTGCTTCAGTCCGTCGCGCTGAAGAACGCCAAGAGCATACTCCTGGCCCGACAACGCGCCGAGCAGGAGCTGGTCGAGGCGAAGGAGGCCCTGGAGAGACGAACGAAGGAGCTCGCCCAGTCGCTGTCGCTCGTCCGAGCCACGCTCGAATCGACCGCCGACGGGATCCTCGCCACCGACCGGGCCGGGAAGGTGACGGAGTTCAACGAGAGGTTCGTGGAGATGTGGCAGCTCCCACCCGCGGTCCTGCGGACCCGCGAGCACGCCGGGGTGCTCGAAGTCATCTCCCGGCACCTCCGCGAGCCCGCGCGGTTCGCGGCGATGGTGAACGAGATCCTCACCACCTCCCCTCGCGAAAAATTCGACGTTCTCGAGCTCACGGACGGTAGAGTCGTCGAGCAGTACACGAGGGTGCAGGAGCTTGGACACCGCGCCGTCGGGCGGGTCTGGAGCTATCGTGACGTCACGAAGCAGGCCCGGACGGAGGCGGCGCTACGCGAGGCGAAGGAGGCGGCCGAGGCAGCGAACCGAGCGAAGAGCGAGTTCCTGGCCGTGATGAGCCACGAGCTGCGCACGCCGCTGAACGCCATCGGGGGTTACGTGGAGCTGATGGAGATGGGGATCCGCGGCCCGGTGAGCGAGCAGCAGCGGGAGGACCTGCGGCGCATCCAGAGGAGCCAGCGGCACCTCCTGGGTCTGATCAACGAGGTGCTCAACTACGCCCGGATCGAGACGGGAACCGTGCAGTACGAGCTGACGGAGATCCGCGTGCGCGACGCGCTGACCAGCGCGGAGGGGCTGATCGCGCCGCAGGTGTGGGAGAAGGGGGTCACCATGACGGTGCTGGAGTCCTCTAGCGAGGTCGTGGTGCGTGCCGATGCCGAGAAGCTGCGCCAGATCCTCCTCAACCTGCTCTCCAACGCCGTCAAGTTCACCACGAGCGGTGGGCGTATCGAGCTCGGCTGCACCGTGCAGGGGGACCGCGTGTGCCTCTCGGTGCGGGACACCGGGATCGGCATCCCCGAGGACAAGCTCGGCGCGATCTTCGAGCCCTTCGTGCAGGTCCGGTCCGACCTGGCCCGACCCAGCGAGGGCACGGGGCTCGGGCTGGCGATCAGCCGCGATCTCGCGCGCGGTATGGGTGGTGATCTGACCGTCGAGAGCGAGTTGGGGAAGGGGAGTCGCTTCACACTCCTGCTTCCCCGGGCGTGAGCCGCCGGACCGGTCCTACCCGTTCGCGGCCGGCGTGAGGTCGGGCTCGCTCGCCCACGGGTCCCGTGCCTTCCAGTTCCTGTCCAGCGGCGAGAACAGGAAGACGAGCCCTCCGTTGCTGATCAGCGGGAGGAGGATACGGGCCCGGGCCGGCTCCATCGCCGGGCACCCCTCGCTGCGTCCCGCCCTGTCGGGTGTCACGTAGGGAGCTCCGTGCGCCACCACCCGCCGCCGCAGGGCGGCGCTGTTGAAGCGCCCCGAGAGGCCGGTGAGCCGCAGCCCCACCGAGTGGTACGTACCGCCCCCCGCGTGTCCGACGAACGGATAGGTCTCCTGCGTGAGGAAGAGGCCGAGCGATGTTGCGGCGCTCCCCTCCTGGTTGGAGAACCGGGTGGGCAGCCCCTCGCCGGCGGCCTCCGAGCCACGCCCGTGGGCCACGGTAAAAGGCCCGTCCACGACCCTCAGCGCCTGCATGTCGAAGACGTAGCCACGCGGGGTCTTGCTGTCGAGCCCGTAGTCCACGAAGTAGAGGTAAGGGTTCCGGACCCGCTCCGGATGCGAGGCCGCGAAGTTGTAGTACGCCTGGAACGCCATCCGGAGCGCGTCGGGATCGCTCTGCTCCCGGATCTGCTCGCCGAGCACCTCCAGTGCGTTCTGCACCCGGGCCCTGCGCGCGCTGCCCTCGATCCCCACACCGGCCAGGACGGTACGGGAGACCGCCAGCGCGGTGCGCGCCGGGGCGGGCGCCGGAGCAGGGGCCGAGGCCGTGTCCCGGCCGGTTTCCACTCTGGTTGCGACAGGGGGGAGAGTCGGCTCGCGCAGCAGGGAGCCGCCAACGCCGACGTAAACGGCTGCGGTGGTGAGCATCAGCAGATGGGAACGCATCGATATCCTCGGATCGACGGGCGCCTCCGGAACGGAGGACGCCCGAGACTTGTTGGCTGGTTCACAGCAGAGCGCTCCCATATCGCGAGACGGTACGGGAGCGCTCCGGTTTTCACGTCGGCGCGGAAATCGAGTCCGGACGCCGATCTGGGAAAAATTTAGCGCAGATGTAAGTAATTGTCAATCCATGGGATGTGCCATCGGCGCGGACCGGCGGCCGTGAATTCGCCGGATGGCTGCGCGATTCAGGCACGACCTGCGGCAAGCTCCCTGCATTTCCGGTGAGCCGCGGAGCAGGGCGCGATGATCCAGCGCAGGCAGGAGACGCATGCCTCGACCACGGACCTGGAGCCTCCTCTTCCTTGTGTACGGCGGCGCGTCGGGCGCCCTGATGCTCGGGCTCGCCGCGGGGATCCGGTGGCGCCCCTCGTCCGACCCCCCGGTGCGGGGCCCCGCCGGCGTCGTGGAGCGATTCCTCACCCCTGCGCCCGTTCCCGTTCCTGCTCCGGCGATCGCCCGGGCCCAGGCGCTCGTTCGCCGGCAGGTGGCGCGCGAGGCGTTCCCCGGTGCGGTGCTGGCGATCGGCAACCGGAGCCTGGTGCAGATCGTCGCGAGCTTCGGGCGGACGGGGTGGGGGGAGGGTGCGCCGGCACCGGACGCGGACACCACGCTCTACGACCTGGCCTCGCTGACCAAGGTGGTCGCCACCACCGCGGCGGTGATGGCGCTGGTGGAGGACGGACGGATGAAGCTGGACGCGCCGGTGCGGCGGTACCTCCCCGGGTTCTCGGGGGGCGACCGAGACCGGATCACCATCCGCCAGCTCCTGACCCACACCTCCGGCCTCCGCGCGGGCGTGGTGGAGGCGCGGGGCGAGACGCCGGCAGCCGTCCGGCGATACCTCTACGGGCTCTCCCCGGCCCTCCCGCCGGGACAGGAGGTGCTGTACTCGGACCTGGGTTTCGTTGTGCTGTGGGACGCCGCCGAGCGCGCTGCCGGGGAGCCGTTGCCACGCTATCTTCGGCGGCGCGTTTGGGGGCCGTTGGGAATGACCTCCACCCTGGTCGGGGTACCCCGGGGGTGCGAACGCTGCGCCCCGACGCTGTACCTGGCGGAGCGGGACGAGCCGTATACCGGCGGATCGTACGACGAGCTCGGCCGCGGCCTCGGTGGGGTCGCGGGGAACGCGGGGACCTTCTCCACCGCGCGCGACCTGGCGCGGTTCGTTGCGGCGATCGCCAACGAGGGACGGCTGGGGGACGTGCGGGTCTTCCGCAGGGCGACGGTGCGTGCCTTCACCCGCCCGCAGCCGGGTGCGGGCACCCGGGCGCTGGGATGGGAGGTGTACTGCCGGGAAGGGATCGTCCCCGACCACGAGCCGTGCGAGGAGGTCCTGGCGTTCGGGCACACCGGCGTGACCGGTACCTCGCTCTGGATCGACCCGGTGGGGCGGAGCTGGGTGGTGCTCCTGACCAACCGGACCTACCTTCCGCGCGCCGATCTCGATATGCAGGCGCTCCGCCGCCGCGTCTTCGAGGCCGTGGCCGGCACACCCTGAGCGGGCAGTGCGGAAGGGACCCGGTAGCGCAGGCGGGACGGCGCCGACGCCCGCCGCGGTACGCGTGGTGCAGGGGCGTGCGCCCCGTCCGCGGAGGGGTGGCGGCGAACGTCAACCCGGATCCCGAACCTCGTGAGGGAAAGCACAACCCATCGGTCACTGGTCTTCTCGGCGCTGCTGCTGGCGATGTTCATGGCCGCGATCGAGGGGACCATCGTGGCCACCGCCATGCCCAGCATCGCCGCGGAGCTGGGCGGGTTCTCGTTCTACAGCTGGGTCTTCTCGTCGTACCTGCTGATGCAGGCCGTCTCCATCCCCATCTTCGGAAAGCTCTCGGACCTGGTGGGGCGCAAGCCCGTGTTCATCCTCGGCGTGGCGGTGTTCCTGGGGGGCTCGGTGCTGTGCGGTTTCGCGCGCTCCATGGGGACGCTGGTGGCGTTCCGCTTCCTCCAGGGGCTGGGCGCGGGGGCGGTGCAGCCGGTCACCACCACCCTGATCGGCGACCTCTACCCGCTGGAGGAGCGTGGTCGGGTGCAGGGGTACATCTCCGGCCTCTGGGGGACCGCCTCGATCGTCGGGCCGCTGGCGGGAGGGCTGGTGGTGCACGGCGCGGGGTGGCCGTGGATCTTCTGGGCCAACGTGCCGCTGGGGCTGACCGCCATCGCGCTGGTCACCCTGTACCTGCACGAGGGAGTGGAGCCGGAGGAGCGGAGCGTCGACTACGCCGGCGCGGTGATGCTGCTGGCGGGAGTGGGCCCGCTGATGCTGGCGCTCACGCAGGCCGGGTCCTGGGGAGCCGGGGCAGTCCTCCCGCTGCTCGCCGTCTCCGCCGGCGCGTTCGCGCTCTTCGTACGTCGCGAGCGCCGCGCCCCCGATCCGCTGATGCACCTGGAGCTGTGGAGCTCGCCGCTGATCCGCTACGCCAACCTGGCCACGCTCGGGTCGGGGGTGATGATGATCGGCGTCATCACCTTCCTCCCCACCTACGTCCAGGGCGTGCTGGGCGGCTCGGCCCTGCTGGCGGGGTTCACCCTCTCGGCGATGACGCTGGGGTGGCCGCTCGCCGCGTTCATGGCCGGGCCCCGGATCGCGCGGGTGGGGGTGCGCGGGATGGTCCGCGGCGGAGGGGTCGCCCTGCTGCTCGGGAGCCTGCTCATCGCGCTCCTGTCCGCGCGCGGGGTGGCGCCGTCGGGCGCCGGGTCGTTCCTGCTGGGGGTGGGGATGGGCCTGCTGGGCACCACCACGGTCGTGGCCATCCAGTCCAGCGTCCCGTGGAGCCAGCGGGGGGTCACCACCGCGTCCAACATGCTGATGCGCATCCTGGGCAACGCCCTGGGGGCGGCGTTCTTCGGTGGCGTGCTCAACTGGGGGATGAGCCGCTACCTGGCGCGCGAAGGATTGGGCGGCCGGGTGTCGCTGGACGACATCCAGGAGCTGATGGGTCGCGAAGGGGTGCCCCACGCTGCGCCGCTCGACGCGGAAGTGCTGGCGCAGCTCCGGGAGGGGCTCTCCGGGAGCCTGCACGTGGTGTTCTGGGGGATCGCGCTGCTCGGCCTGGTCACCCTGCTCGTCGCCTGGCGCATTCCGGAGCTGGAGCGCTCCGGCTGAGCGACGGCGCGGGCCGGACGGGGCCGGGCTGCGGCCACCGTACCTGCAGGGTGGTACTGCGCGCGGCCGGCGTCCGGGGAGGTCAGCGGCGCTGGGGAGCCTGCTGAAGCACGCGGGCGCCGACGATGCGCCCGGTGGTGTCGAGTGTATACTCGACCACCGCGCCCGCCGGGTCGCGGACCTGTCGCACCGTCTGTCCCGCGGCGTTGGTGGTCTGCTGCACCACGGGGAGGCTGAGCAGGCTCCCGACCGTGCGGGTGCTCACCACACCCTCAACCGCAATCCCCAGATCCTGACCCAGGTCCTGAGCACGGTGGACACGGTGGTGGGCACAGTCGGCGGAGTGGCCGGCACCGCGCTCCAGCCTGGAGGCGTGGTGAGCCAGACAGTGGGCGCCGTGGGGCAGACGCTCGGCAACGTCACCCAGCCCGGCGGGCTCCTCTCCCAGACCGTCAACACCCTGGGCCAGACGGTGCAGCGCACCGTCGACGCCACCGGCAACATCGTCGAGCGCACCCTGGACAGGACCGGCCGCGTGGTCAACGAGCGCGCCCTCGGGAGCGTCACCCGGCTCCAGGTGATCCGGCGGACCACCAACGCGGCGGGACAGGCGGTGCGGCAGGTGCGCGACCAGAGCGGTGCGGTGATCGAGTACACGCTCGACGCCGCCGGGCGCGTCGTCGGCGCGCGGGTGGTCCGGCAGGCTCCCGAGCGGCGGCGCTGAGCCCTGCGGAGCGGCCGGTCCCGGCGCTCGTCCGGACCGAACCGGGAACCTGCGGAGCACATCGGGGTGAAAGGGAGAACAATCCACGCCGCCGCGCCACCCCGACCCGGGCGGTGACGGCGGATTGCTTTGCCCCCGCCGGAGAACCTCATCGTGCAGAAGACCATCCGCATCGCACTCCTGGCCGTAGCCGCACTCGCGCTCCCGGCCACCGCCGCCGCGCAGCAGCAGACGCAGCCGGCGCCCGCACCCGCGCAGGCGGCGTCCGCGCAGGACGAGGCCGCCCGGATCCAGCAGCGCATTACCCAGCTCCAGCAGCAGGCGCAGCAGGACTCGGCGGTCAAGGTGGTGGAGGCCGAGTTCGACGCCTACATGCGGGCGGCCATGGGACGCCTCGACGCCGCCTTCGCGGAGAAGAGCGCACGGGCCGAAGCGCTGAAGGCCGAGGTCGAGGCGGCCCGCGCGGCCTCGGACAACGCGAAGCTGAACGCCCTGGCGGCGGAGGCCACCGAGCTGCAGGGGTACTTCAACGGGCTGCGCCAGCGCGCCCTCGCCCAGGCCGACGTGCAGGAGAAGCGGAAGGTGTACGTCCAGGCGCTGTTCAGCAAGATGAACGAGATCGACCCGCAGGCCCAGGCGCTGGTCGCCAGGCTCCAGGAGCTGCGGAGCGGCGGGGCGCGCGCCCGGCAGCGCTGAGCGTCCTCGATCCCGTACCCGCCCTGCCCGGGCCCGAAAGCCGCGGGTGGGGCGGGTTTTCTTTACTGTTGCCCTTGACATCCGTGTTGTAACACATATTATTGTTCCATGCCGACGCGACTCCAGGACGAGATCAGGCAGAGCAAGCCATTCGCCAGCCTGGAACAGGAAGCCTACCTGAACCTGGAGCGCACCGCGGCCGTGCTCGGGCACGCCTTCGCGGAGGCGCTGAAGCCGTACGGGGTGACGCCCACGCAGTACAACGTGCTCCGGATCCTGCGCGGGGCGGGGGAGGAGGGGCTCTGCCGGAGCGAGGTGCGGGAGAGGCTGGTGTCGCAGGTGCCCGACGTGACCCGGCTGCTGGACCGGCTGGAAGCGGTGGGGCTGGTCGAGCGCCGCCGCGGCACGGACGACCGGCGCTTCGTGACCACGCGGATCACACCTGAAGGGCTGCGGCTCCTCGCGGAGCTCGACGGGCCGATCGAGCAGATCCACCGGAATCGGCTCGGCCACCTGGGCCGGGAGAACCTCCGTACCCTGATCGAGCTGCTCAGCGCGGCGCGAGGGGGAAGGTGATCTTCCGGCCGGACGATCGCGGTGAAATCCGATGAGGTGACACACCCGGCGCGGGATCCCCGCCGGGTGGCACCGCAGCCCGCGCGGGGCGGAGCTGCACGATAAACTTGTGTTTTAACACACTTCAACCACTGAGGCAATGCGATGAACTCGACCGCACTCGCTCCCGGCAACCGGAACCTGGACCTGGGACTCGCCATCCTGCGCATCGTCGCCGGCGTGGTCTTCCTGGCCCACGGGGCGCAGAAGCTCTTCGTCTTCGGACTGGCCGGCGTCACGGGCGGCTTCCAGGGGATGGGCGTTCCGATGCCTTCCGTCACCGCGCCGCTCGTCTCCGCCGTGGAGTTCCTGGGCGGAATCGCCCTCATCCTGGGGCTCCTCACCCGGCTGGCAGCGGTCGGGCTGGCGATCAACATGCTGGGCGCGATCCTGCTGGTGCACCTCGCGGCCGGGTTCTTCCTGCCCAACGGGTACGAGTTCGCCCTCACGCTCTGCGCCGCCTCGGTCGCGCTCGCGCTGACCGGGCCGGGTGCCTTCTCGCTCGACGCCGCGATCGGACGGCGCCGCGCGCGCAGATAACGGAAACGAAGGAGCGGCCGAGGCGCACGGGTACCAGACTTCCGCCATGGCCGGTTTCGACGTCGAGGAGGTGAAGCGGCTGCTGGGGCTCCCCGCCCACGTGCGGATCCCGGCGCTGGTCGCCATCGGCCGCGGAGACGCCGTGAAGGAGGCAGGAATGGCAGCCGACGAACGCTGGACGGAGGCGGCGGGAGGTCCCGGCGAGACCGGGTACGGTATCCCGCCGCAGGGGTACCGTCTCCCCGTCGGGATCCGCCTGGGCCGCGTGAGCCTGCAGGTGGCCGACCTCGACAGGTCCCTCGGGTACTACCAGGAGGTGATCGGGCTCCGGGTGCTGGACCGCTCGGACGGCTCCGCCGCGCTGGGCGCCCACGGGGACGACACCGTGCTGGTGGAGCTCCACGAGCGCCCCGGTGCGGCCCCGGCACCGCACCGGGGGCGGCTGGGGCTCTACCACTTCGCCATCCTCCTCCCCGACCGCGCCGCACTGGGACGGTTGGTCTCGCACCTGGCGGAGATCGGCGCCCAGGCGGGCGCCTCGGACCACCTGGTGAGCGAGGCGCTGTACCTGCAGGACCCGGACGGGCTGGGGATCGAGGTGTACGCCGACCGACCCCGCGCCACCTGGCGGTACGAGGGGCGCCAGCTCAAAATGGACACCCGGCCGCTCGACGTGGCGAGCCTGGCGCACTCCGCCGGGGGAGAACCCTGGACCGGAGCGCCATCGGGTACCGTCATAGGGCACATCCACCTGCACGTGGGCAACCTGGACGAGGCGGCGGCGTTCTACCACCGGGCGCTCGGCCTCGACCAGGTTGTCTGGAGCTACCCCGGGGCGCTCTTCCTCTCGGCCGGCGGCTACCACCACCACCTGGGGCTGAACACCTGGGCGGGACCGGGCGCGGAGCGCCCCCGTGACGGCGACGCGCGGCTCCTCGAATGGACGATGGTGGTGCCGGGTGCCGGGGACGCAGACGCGGCGGCGCGCAGTGTCGAGGCCGCGGGGTACGAGGTCTCGGGCACCGAGCAGGGCTGGACGTGCGCGGATCCGTGGGGCACCGTGCTCAGGCTGGCGAGCTCCGGGGACGGGCGCTGACCCGCCCCGGTACGATCCCGGCGCAACACAACGGGCGGGCCGCGTGTCTGGAACACGCGGCCCCGTTCCACGACCGGAACATCCACGCAGACCCGGCGGACACGTTGGAGACAGGAACCCGGGAAGGGACCCTACCGGAGGAAACCGGACGGCTGCGCCGCATCCTGCTGGCGTTGCTCCTCCTCGGCATCGTCGGCCTGGCGGCGGAGCTGGTCCTGCTGGAGCACACCGAGTCGGTCTGGCAGTGGGTGCCGCTGGCCGCGCTCGCCGTCGGGTTCGCGGGCGCGGTCCAGGTCTTGGTGCGACCCACCCGCCGCGCGCTGCGCTTCTTCCAGGCGGTGATGGTGGCGTTCGTCGCCGTGGGCGTGCTCGGCCTCTACCTGCACCTGCGCGGCAACCTGGAGTTCGAGAGGGAGAACGACCCCGCCGTCCGCGGGCTCGACCTGCTCTGGAGGGCCATGCACGGCGCCACCCCCGCGCTGGCGCCCGGTGCGCTGGCGCAGCTCGGTCTGCTGGGGCTGGCCTGCGCCTTCCGCCACCCGGCGCTCACGCGCCGTACCCCGATCAAGGAGACACGATGAACCGTACGATCGCACTCGGCGCCACGCTCCTCGCCGCGCTGCTCGGCTGCCAGGGCCAGAATGCCTCGCGGGATGCCGCCGACGCAGGCGACACCGCCGCCGCGGCAGCCGCTCCGGCGGATCCCTCCACCACCGCGTCGGCTCCCGCTCCCCAGCCGGCCGGAGCCGCGACGAGCGGCGCCTTCCTCGACCCCAACACCGCCCCGCGCGAGGAACTGCTGGCGGTGCCCGGGCTGGACGCCTCGCTGGCGGACGCCCTCGTGGCCGGACGCCCCTACGACGACATGCGGGGCGTGGACCGCGTCCTCGCCGGGCGGTTGAGCGAGGCGCAGCGGGACAGCGTATATGCCCGCCTCTGGAAGCCCCTGGACCTCAACACCGCGAGCGGCGAGGAGATCCTCCTGATCCCGGGGGTGGGGAACCGGATGCGGCACGAGTTCGAGGAGTACCGGCCCTACCGGAGTATAGAGCAGTTCCGGCGCGAGATCGGCAAGTACGTGGACGACGAGGAGGTGGCGCGTCTGGAGCGCTACGTGACGATCCGCTGACGGCCCCGTACGCAGCGCCGGCTCCCGGTCAGCACCCCTCCAGGGTCGCCGCGATGGCTACCTGATCGTCGAGCACGGCGTCGACATCCTCCTCCCGGGTGAGCGGGTTGGCCAGCACCGCGCGCAGGGCCACCACGGGCGGGGAGCCGTCTCCCGGGTCCAGGGTGGTGCGTGAGACGAAGGTGCGCCCGGCCTCCCACTGCGCCTGCTGCAGCCGCACGTTGAAGCGGTCCACCGCCTCAGGGGCCGCGCCGTCCCGCGGGCACCCGGGGAGGGCGCGGTAGAGGACGATGTTGGTCACGGGCTCGGCGAGGAGCTCGAACCCGGGCCTCTCCCGGACCCGGTCGGCCATATACCGCGCCTTGCGCATCCCCTCGTCCACCAGCTGCTCGTACCCCTCGCGGCCCAGGAGGTGGAGCCCGGCGTGGAGGAAGACCACCGCCCCCGGTCGGGATCCCTCCAGCGAGCGGCGCCCCAGGTCCGCCGAGCCCCGACGCAGGATGTAGCGTGCGTGCTTCTCCACCGTCCGGGCGAGGCCGGGATCGCGGAAGAAGAGGAGTCCGGTGCCGAGCGGGGTGTAGAGCTGCTTGTGGGGGTCGATGGTCACCGAGTCGGCGCGGTCGATCCCCGCCAGCTTCCCCCGGTGCCGGCGGGAGAAGAGGAGCGCCCCGCCCCACGCCGCGTCCACGTGGAAGTGGGCCCCCGCCTCGCGCGCGAGCTCCGCGACCTCCTCCAGCGGGTCGATGCTCCCCGAGTCCGTGCTCCCTGCCACTCCCACCAGCGCCAGCACCAGCGCTCCCTCCGCGCGGCAGCGCTCCATCTCACGGCGCATCGCGGCCACGTCCACCCCGTGCCTCCGGCCCACCGGCACGCGCACCACGTTCCTCACCCCCAGCCCCAGGTAGTCGGCGGCCTTGTCGAAGGAGTAGTGCATCAGCGCGGACCCGATCACCACCGCCCGCCGGTAGCCGTGGTGGTGGAGCGCCGCCGCCATCCCCTCCTGCTCCACCCCTGCGAACCCCTCCGACGGTCCCAGCGCCGCGTTCCGCGCGCACCAGAGCGCGGTGAGGTTGGCGATGGTCCCCCCCGAGGTGACCACCCCCAGGGTGCTCTCCCCCGCCTGTGCGTGGGCGGCGTAGAACTCGGGAGGGAAGTCATAGACCAGGCGGTGCATCATCGCCAGCGCCTGGCGCTCCAGCGGGCTGAACGCCCTGGACGTCTCCAGCTTCACTACGTTCTGGTTGAGCGCCGCCACCAGCTTGGAGAGGGGCTGCACGAAGTGGGGGAGCGCCGAGGTCATGTGGCCGATGTAGCGCGGCGAGGAGGTCCGCGTGGAGTGGGCCACCACGCTGCGCGCCAGGAATTCGAGGTACTCCGCCGTCGCGAGGGGATGGGAGGGGATGGTGGCGTCCCGGAACTCCCGCGCCACGATCTCCGTATCCACCCCGCTCCCCACCCCCGGCCCACGGAGGAAGCTCCGCACCAGCTCGTCGATCCGTCGCTCGTACTCCGCGTCCCCGGCGGGCGAGAAGAGCTGGAGCGGCAGCGCCAGGAAGCGCTGCCGCGCCACGGCGGTGGGCGCGGCCGGAGGGTTCGGCATGGAGTCCCGCGGGTGTGGGTGGTGGATGGCGGTGTCAGAGCTCCCACGAAGCGGGCGCGGCGTCCCCGGGGGTGCCCGCCTTCGTACGCGCCGCGCTCCGCACGCGGACCGGCGTGGTGAAGCGCCGCCGCACGTCGGGGAAGTGCTCCGCGTCGAGCCCCGGGACCGCGCCCGCCGGGACGGGAGAGAGCGCCTCGTCCCAGGCACCGGGCGCCAGCGGGATGCGCAGCGCCTCCAGCAGCCGCCCCGCGAAGACCGGGAGGAGGGGCCACGCCAGGGTGGCGAGCGCCCGCGCTGCCGTCAGCTCCAGGGCGAGCCCCGCCCGCCGCTCGGCCCGGCGACCCCGCACCCCCGCCCAGGCGCTCTCCGTGCTGCCGAAGCTCCGGGAGGCCTGGACCAGGTCGGAGAGCGTCCGGGCCGCGCTCCGGGGGGAGAAGGTGGCCGCCTCGTACGCCTCCTCCATCCTCTCCCGCAGCCTCGCCAGCCTGGCGAGGAAGCGGTGGTGCTCGGGCGTGAGCGGCCCCTCCCCCGGGACCTCCCCGCCGCACTCCTCCGCTACCCGGGCGCCCAGGCCGTGGAGCCACCCCTGCCACCCCTCCACCAACTCGCGGTGCACCGTGGCCTCGAAGTCCGCCACGGTGAAGTTGGTCTGCTCGGCCTCCGGTCCGGAGCACGCCAGGTAGAAGCGAACCGCGTCCGCGGGGACGACGGCCAGCATCTCCCTCCCCCAGATGGCGTGCATGCGGCTGGTGGAGAACTTGAGTCCGTCCAGCCGGTAGAACTCGTTGCTCACGAAGGTCTCCGGCGGGCGGTACCCCCCGTGCGCCAGCAGGAGGGCGGGGTAGAGGAGGGCGTGGTACCACCCGTTGTCGATGCCGAAGAACTGCACCACCTCCGCGTCGCCCTGCCAGACGTCGCGCCCGAACGACTCCTGCGCAGCGGAGAGGTACCCCGCCAGCATCTCCAGCCAGGTATAGATCCGCTGCTCCTCGTAGCCGGGCACCGGAACGGGGATCCCCCAGTCGGCCAGGTGGCTCACCGACACGTCGGGGAGGCCGTCCTCGATCATCCTCTCGGCCAGGGCGCGCAGGCGCGGGCTCATCCGCGACCGGGAGAGGTGCTCGCGCAGCTCCTCCGTCCACCTCCCCACGGGGAAGTAGAGTCGCCGGAAGGTGCGCACCGAAGCGGGGCGGCCGCACCGCCGGCACTCCGGGCTCTCCAGCTCCACGCAGTCGTTGGGGCGTCCGCACACCTCGCAGGCGTTCCCTCCGGTGGGGGTCCCGCAGTGGGGGCACCCTCCCTTTACGAAGGCCTCGAAGAGGTAGCGCTCGCACGTCTCGCAGTAGAGCGAGGGGGCCTCCCGCTCCTCCAGCGCCCCGTTGGCGTACAGGGTCGCGAAGAAGTCGCGCACGCGGCTCCGGTGCCTCGGAGATTCGGAGTGGCGGACGAAGAGGTCCATCCTGATCTCCGCGGCCTCCAGCGTGGAGGCGATCGCCGAGGCGTAGCGGGTGGCCACCCGGGCGGGGGTGGAGCCCGTCTGCTCCGCCTTCAGCGTCACGTAGCTCTGGTGGTCGTCGGAGCCGCACAGGTAGCGCACCTCGCGGCCCCGGAGCCGCAGGTAGCGGGCGTGGACATCCGCGCCCAGGTACGGGCCGGAGAGGTGGCCGAGGTGGAGGTCGCCGTTGGGGGTGGGCTGGGCGGCCGTGATGATGGCCGGGCGTCCGGCCGGTGCGTGCTCTCTCATGGGGTCTCCTGTAGGTGAGCCTCGCTTCCGGCGGTCGATCCCGAGCCGCCGGAGCGCTTCCATGGCGATCCCCGGCGCCAGCCGGTACCCCGATCCCGCGCACGCCCCCGCGACGACCAGCGCGGGGTGCGGCTCCCGCACCACCGGGTTCCAGTCCGGGGCGTAGGCGTCGCAGAACACCCTCCCGCCCGTGCAACAGGGGACCCACGAGGGGAGGTACCGCTCCAGGACGCCGAGCGCCTGCTCACGGTCCGCCGGCCGGATGGACAGCCGCCCGGCGTCGGGCTCCACGTCCCACTCTCGGCAGGTGAAGCTGAAGAGCCACTCCCCCCGCTCCGGGACGGGGAGGAGGAAGGCGTCCTCGTCGTGGAAGAAGAGGACGGGGTCTCCCCGGCGGGCGGGGCGGTCCAGGTGCAGCGCCACCACCTTCTTGATGCGGACCCCCGCCTCCCGCGCCGCTTCCGCCCCGGGACCGCGCGTCACCCAGGGGCCGGTGGCGACCAGGACGCGCCGCGCCCGGAGCGTCCGCCCGTCGCTGGCGGCCAGCGTGTACCCGTCCCCGGCCGGCTCGATCGCCGCGACC
The DNA here is from genome assembly GCA_036260145.1 of Longimicrobiaceae bacterium. Classification (GTDB taxonomy): domain Bacteria; phylum Gemmatimonadota; class Gemmatimonadetes; order Longimicrobiales; family Longimicrobiaceae; genus JAFAYN01. Next base: position 17,564 of record DATAAL010000011.1, read on the forward strand.
TCGGTTCCCTCCCGGCACTCGCCTCCCCGCTCGCGGAAGCGCGCCGCGAGCCGCGCCGCCACCTCCGCGGGGAAGGAGTAGGAGGCCCGGCACCCCCCGAGGAGCACGCTCTCCTGCGGGAGCAGGAGATCCTCGAAGGTGCCGCGGAGCCGCGCTTCCTCTTCCGCGGTCGCGGGGCGGACGCCGTCCAGCGGGTATCCCTCCCGCACCGCCTCCGCCTGCTCCCGGCCGGCAATCCCGAAGAGCGGGACCGGGTGGAACGGGAGCCCGGGGACGGAGGCGCCGATCTCCCGGAAGAGGGCGGCGCTCTCCCGCACCAGCTCCCTGCGGCGGGGAGTGCTCCCGTAGGGGATGTCGAGTCCCACGGAGTGCAGGGTCGCCCCGGCGCCGACCAGCGAGCGCTCCAGCAGGACGACCCGCCACTCCGGCCGGTGGGTACGGGTCAGGTAGGCGGCGGTCGCGCCGACGATCCCACCGCCCACCACGGCGAGGTCGCAGGTCACGGCCTCACACCCTCCACCAGACGGAGAACGCCAAGATCGGGCGGTCCCCCAGGTTGCGGATCTGGTGGTCGCGGCTGGGCTGGAAGTGGACGATGTCCCCGGGGCCGATGCGGAGGCTCTGCCCGTCGTACGTCAGCTCTCCCTCGCCCTCGGCCACCAGCCAGAGCTCGTGGGAGAGGTGGTTGTCCACCGGGGAGGTGCACCCCACGTCCACGGTGAAGCGCGCCACCCCGAACATGGAGCCGGGGGCGCCGGGGCGGTCCCACTCCACGTCGTGGATCAGCGTCCCCGAGCCCATGTCCTCGGGGGGGAGGAAGGCGAGCTTAGGAGGGAGCGCCCGCTCCATGGTGCTGCTCATCGAGAGTTCCTCCGGTCGGGGGTTGGGGGGGGAGGGCGGCCCACCGGACCAGGGGGTGGGCCTCTTCGACGTCGTACACGTGCCGTCCGGCGATGCTGTTGACGATCCGCGCGCTCCGCCACGCCATGAGGCTCAGGTTGGGATCGGCGACCCCGCGCCGGTGACGGGCGCCGTTCTGGAGATAGATCCGCAGCTCCGGGGGGCCGTCCCACTCCACCGAGAAGTCGTCCCGGACCACCAGCTCGTCACCGGCACGCGGGATCCGCCCGTCCAGCGGGGCGAGGCACGGCGGGACCCGGTACTCCGCCCCGGTGGCGAGGACCACCACGTCGGCGTGGAGGGTCTCCCTCGCCCCGTCGGCTCCCCCGTTCACCTCCAGAGTCCATGCGCCGCGGCAGGGATCCAGAGCCTCCAGCTCCCGGCGGGGGTAGAGGGAGCAGAGCCCGGTCCTCCCCTCCACCAGCTCCAGGAGGTACAGGCGCCGGTAGATGGAGTCCAGCAACTCGCCCGAGATCCCGTCGCTGGCCAGCTTCTGCTCGCGCAGGAGCCCCGCGCGCTCCGGGGCGCCGAGCCCGAAGAAGTAGTCGCTGTACCCGGGGGTGAACATCTCGTTGGTGAAGGGGGACTCGTCCAGCGGGAGGAAGTTGGCGCGGCGCGAGATCCAGAGGACCCGCTCCGGGAGGGCGCGGTCGTCGGCCAGGAGGTGCGAAACCACCTCCGCTCCGGTCTGTCCTCCGCCTACCACCGCTACCCGCTTCCCCGCCAGCGACCCCTCCTGGTGGAGGAAGCCGTAGGCGTGGAAGACGGTCGCGCCCAGGTGGCGACGGGCGCACTCCGGGACGGCCTGCACCAGCCCCGTCCCCAGGATGACGCTCCGGGTCCGGACCCGCTCCCCGCCGGCGTACACCACCAGCGCGTCGTGCTCGAAGCGCACCTCGTCCACCCCGCGGCCGAAGCAGAGGCCGGGGAGGGAGGCTGCCACCCAGCGCAGGTACTGGTTGAACTCCCGCCGGTTCACCCGGGGGAAGCCGGCGTTGATGAAGCGGTAGAGCCGTCCCGTGGCGTGCAGGAAGCTGAGAAAGGTGAAGGAGCTCGTCGGGTCGGCGAGGGTGACCAGGTCCTTGAGGTACGACACCTGGATGGTGGCCTCCGGGAAGAGGAGCCCCGGGTGCCACTGGAACTCCGGCTCCCGCTCGTAGAAGCGGGTCCGCAGCTCGGGGAGGGGGTGGAGGAGCGCGGCGGCGCTCAGGTTGAACGGACCGATCCCCACGCCCACGGCGTCGAAGAGGGTGTCCGGGGCGTCCGCGACGGGGAGGCTCCACGGGACCCGGGTCCGCGGGCGCCCGTTGCCGGCGGCCGGCGGGACGGGTGCCCGCACCGCGCTCCCGGGGCAGGGTCTGCTGTCGCGCTCCATCGGGTCGCTCTGGCCTGGACCGATCGGCATGGTTGCGTCCCCGGTCATGGGAGGGTGACTGCTGCGCTCGCCGCCGCGGCGGCGCCCGCGGGGAGGGCGGGATCGGCGGCGATCTCCCGGAGTATCCCCTCCAGCCCGGCGATCATCCCCGCGATCGTCCCCGGCTCGAAGATGTCCCGGCTGTACACGAAGGAGCCCCCGATCCCGGAGAGCGCATCCGCGAAGAAGAGCGTCAGGTCGAGCTGCGCGGTGGCGTCGTGCACCTGGAGCGGGTCGGGCGCGGGGCCGTCTTCCTCCGCCGCTCCGGGAGCGGGGGCCTCGGTGTTCTCCTGGATCAGCTTCACCTGCATCAGCGGGGTATGCTCCAGACTGCGCCCGGTAAGGAGCTCCCCCACCAGGCGCTCGAAGGGGAGCTCCTGGTGCGCGTAGGCGTCGAGGGTGGTCTCGCGGACCCGGCGCAGCACCTCGCGGAGCGAGGGCTCCCCCGCGAACGAGGCGCGCAGCGGGACCTGGTTGGTGAAGAAGCCGACCACTCCCTCCACCTCGGGGCGGACCCGGTTGGCCATGTCCGTCCCCACCACCAGGTCGAGCGAGCCGGTCCTGCGGTGCAGGAGCGTCTGGAAAGCGGCCAGCATCGTCATGAAGAGGGTGACGTCCTCGGCCCGGGCGCGGGCGCGCACCGCCTCCGAGAGCTCCCGGTCCAGGCGGAAGTACTGGCGGCCCCCGGCGTGGCTCCGCTCCGCGGGGCGGGGACGGTCGGCCCCCAGCTCCGCCACCTCCGGCGCGCCCTCCAGCGCCGTCCGCCAGAAGCGCAGCTCCTCGCCCATCTCTTCCGCGCGGATCCGCTGCCAGACCGCGTAATCGGCGTACTGCACCGGGAGCTCCGGGAGAGGCGACGGGAGTCCGGCTGCGAACGCCCCGTAGAGCGCGGAGAGCTCCCGGAGCAGGATCCCCACCGACCAGCCGTCGGAGATGATGTGGTGCATCCCCAGGAGCAGGACGTGGTCGTCGTCGGCCAGGTGGTAGAGGGCGGCGCGGAAGAGGGGACCCCGCCGGAGGTCGTAGGGGCGGGCTGCCTCCTCCGCGCCCAGCCGGCGCAGCGCCGCCTCGCGCTCCTCCGCGGTGGTCCCGGGAATGGAGACGGGACGCAGCCGGACAGGGGCCGGGGGGTGGATCACCTGGAAGGGACGCCCCTCGCGGCTGTCGAAGGCCGTGCGGAGCGACTCGTGCCGCCGCACCAGCTCGGAGAGGGCGCGCTCCAGCGCCACCAGGTGGAGCGGACCGGCGAGGCGGACCGTCGTCCCCATCCGGAGGTCGGCGCTCCCGGGGGCCATCTCCTCCAGGAACCAGAGGCGCTGCTGCGGGAAGGAGAGCGGGAGATCGGCGTCGCGCGAGACGGGGAGAACGGGCGTCCCCCTCGCCCCGGCGCTCCAGATGTGTCCCGCCGCGAGATGGGCGGCGAGGCGCCGTACCGTGGGGTGCTCGAAGAGGTCGCGCACCCGCACCTCCAGGTGCAGCGCTTCGGAGATCCGGGAGGCGGCGCGGGCCGCCAGGAGGGAGTGCCCTCCCAGCTCGAAGAAGTTGTCGTCCACTCCCACGCGCTCCACGCCGAGCAGGGCGGCCCAGATCCCCGCCAGCACCTCCTCCAGCGGCGTCCGGGCGGGGACGAAAGCGTCCTCCGTGCCCCCGGTGACCTCCGGGGCGGGGAGGACGCGCCGGTCCACCTTCCCGCTGGGGGTGAGCGGGAGGGCGTCCAGGCGCACGAAGACGGCGGGGACCATGTACTCGGGGAGCTCGCCCCGGAGCCGGGTGCGGAGCTCGGCAGCGGTGGGGCCGGTCTCGCCCTCCGCCACCACGTACGCCACCAGGCGCCGTTCGCCGGGAGCGTCCTCCCGCGCCACCACCACGGCGTCGCGGATCCCCTCCGTCCGGAGGAGCACGGCCTCGATCTCGCCGAGCTCGATCCGGAAGCCGCGCACCTTCACCTGCTCGTCGGTACGCCCCAGGAAGTCGATCTCGCCGTCCGGGAGCCAGCGCCCCCGGTCGCCGCTGCGGTACATCCGCGCGCCGGGTTCGGGGGAGAAGGGGTCGGGGAGGAAGCGTTCCGCGGTGAGGCCCGGGCGGCCCAGGTACCCGCGCGCCACCCCCGCCCCCCCGATCCACAGCTCCCCCGGGACCCCCACAGGGAGGGGCTCCAGCTCCCCATCCAGGAGGTAGACGCGGGCATTGGGGATCGGCCGGCCGATCGGCGGCCGGCGCGAGCCGTCGAGCCCGAGGGCCGCGGTCGCCCAGATGGTGACCTCGGTGGGGCCGTAGGCGTTGAGCATCCGGTAGCGGGGGGCCCACCGGGCCACCACCTCGGCGGAGACCGCCTCGCCGCCCATCCCCAGGGTGTGGATGGCGGGGAGGTCGGCGACCGGGAGCTCCGCGAGCACCGGGGGCGGGAGGATGGTGGTGGTCACCTCCATCTCCCGCATCGCCCGGAGCAGTCCTTCGCCCGAGAGGCGCGCGTCCGCATCCGGGAAGCAGAGCGCGGCGCCGTTGCGCACCGCGAGGAGGATCTCGAAGACCGAGGCGTCGAAGCTCAGCGACGCGAACTGCAGGATCCGGCTCCCGGAGTGCACCCCCGTGAGAGGACGCTGCGCCTCGGCCGCGGCCAGGAGGGTACGGTGGGTGACCATCACCCCCTTGGGGCGTCCGGTGGAGCCCGAGGTGTAGATCACGTACGCCAGGTTGTCCGGCCCGGCCAGCGGCCCGGGGTCGAGGTCGTGCTCCGGTCCGCCCCGGTCCCACTCCTGGTCCAGCCGCACGGTCCGCGCCCCGCCGGTGCGGAGCGCGCCGTCTCCACAGCTGAGGAGGACGGAGATCCCCGCGTCCTCCCGCATGTACGCGACCCGGTCGGGCGGGTACGCGGGGTCGAGCGGGACGTAGGCGCCGCCGGCCTTGAGGATCCCCAGGAGGGCGACCAGCGCCTCCGGCCCCCGCTCCAGGTGCAGGCCGACGCGGACTTCGGGCCCCACGCCCAGGCGGCGCAGGTGGTGGGCGATCCGGTTGGCCCGGCGGTTCACCTCGCCCCACCCGAGCGTCCCTGTCCCGGAGACCAGCGCGGGCGCCTCCGGGGTCCGCCGGGCCCACTCCTCCACGAACCCGTGCAGCGTCCCCTCCGGCACCTCGCGCACCTCGCCGATGCCGAGCTCCAGGCACTCCCGCCGCTCCTCCGGGCCGAGGAGGGGGAGAGCGGCCGCGTCACGGTCCGGGTCGGAGACCGCCGCCTCCAGCAGCGTACGGAAGGAGAGGAGGAGGCGTCCGACCGTCGTGGCGTCGAACAGGTCGGTGGCGTACTCGCAGGCGAGCCGGTACCCCTCTCCCCCTTCCGCGACCACCAGCGTCAGGTCGAACTTGGTGGTGGAGGGGACGGGCGCGGAGATCTCGTCCGGCTCGTCGGGCGTCACCGGCGGGGCCGCGGCCTCTCCCATCTCCGCCGCCCCCTGGAGCGCCAGCATGACCTGGAAGAGGGGGTTGCGGGAGAGGTCGCGCTCCGGCCGCAGCTCCTCCACCAGCCGGTCGAACGGCACCTCCTGATGCCCGAAGTCCTCCCCCACCGCTCCCCGCACCCGCCCCACCCGCTCCCGGAAGCTC
>DATAAL010000012.1:0-1822 GCA_036260145.1 Longimicrobiaceae bacterium
CGCCACTCCGGGCGGGACCGGCCCCAGGGCACCGTCGAGCACGTACGCCCGGGTGTTCGAGACCGGCCTCCCGATGGTCGCCGGCCCTCCCGGGAGGCGCAGCGCGCAGGTGCTGTAGGTGGTGTCCTCCGAGGGGCCGTACAGGTCGTAGACCCGCTCGATCCCGCCCCCGGCGTACAGCGCGTCCGCCAGCTCGGCCCGGAGCGGCTCGCCGGCCAGGTTCACCGTCCTCACCCCCGGCGGGATGGCGCCGTCCGCGAGCAGCGCGGCGATGGCCGACGGGACCGTGTTGACGAGCCGTACCCGGCTCGCGTCCGCGCACCCCGCCAGGGCCAGCGCGTTCTCCACCACGATGACGCATCCGCCCCGGGAGAGCGGCAGGAAGAGCTCGAAGACGGAGAGGTCGAAGCAGATGGAAGTGGACGCCAGGACCCCCGAGAGCTCCTCGGCGGAGTAGACGCCCGCGGCCCAGGACAGCAGCGCCACCGTGCTCCCGTGTTCGATGGCGACGCCCTTCGGCACGCCCGTGCTCCCTGACGTGTAGATCAGATACGCCAGGCTCCGAGGGGTCGCTCCGCCCCCAGGGCTGGTGGAGCGCTCGCGGGCGACCCGCGGAGCCGCGTCCTCGAGGCTCACCACCCGCACCCCAGGGGCCGCGGGGAGGATCGTGCGGAGCCCCTGCTGGGTGAGGAGCACCGTAGCCCCGGAGTCTTCGAGCGTGAACGCCAGGCGCTCGGCGGGATAACCCGGGTCGAGCGGGACGTAGGCTCCGCCGGCCTTGAGCACCGCGAGGATGGAGACGACCATCTCCACCCCGCGCTCCAGGAAGATCCCGGCCCGCACCTCGGGTCCGACGCCCAGCCGCCGCAGGTGGTGCGCGAGGCGGTTGGCGCGGGCGTCGAGCTCTGCGTAGGAGAGCGAGCGCCCCTCGCAGACGACCGCCACCGCGTCGGGGGTGCGCTCCGCCTGCGCCTCGAAGAGCTCGTGGATGCACGACTCGGCCGGATACGCGGCCCCGGTCGCGTTCCACTCCTCCACCACCTGCACCCGCTCCGCCTCGGGGAGCACCGCCACGCCGCTCACGGCGCTCTCCGGGGCCCTCTCCAGCGCTTCCACCAGTCCCTCCAGCGCCCGGTGCACCATCGCGCAGACGCGCTCCGGTCCCACCGAGGCCGGCACCTGCGCCTTGAGCCCGAACGCCTCGCCCCGGTCGTCCACCGACAGGGTGACCGGGTAGTTGGTCCGTTCCTCCCCGGAGACGCGCCGCATCCCGCCTCTCCGCCGGTCCGCCCCGGGGGTGGGCGCCTCCGCCGCCGTGCTGTGGCGGTAGTTCAGAAGCGCCGTGAACAGCGGCGCCGGCGCCTCCACTCCGCTGCAGCGCTGCGCGACCGCGAGCGAGGCGTGCTCGTGCCGCAGCAGCTCCGCGAGCTGGGCGTGCGTCGCCCGCACCGCCGGCTCCACCCCCTGGCACCCCACGCGCAGGCGTACCGGGAGGGTGTTGATGAGCGGCCCTATCACCCGGTCGGAGCCCTCGCCGCCCTGCATCCGGCCAAACAGGAGGGTGCCGAAGACCACGTCGCCGCGCCCCGACGCTCGCGCCAGAACCTGCGCCCACGCCACGTGGAACACGCTCGCCGCGCTCACCCCCAGCCGACGCGCGCTCTCCCGCAGCCGCGCCGCCAGCGCGGCGTCGACCGCCTGCCTCGCTTCGACGATCCCGGACCCGTCGCCCCACGCGTCCATCAGCCCGAACGGCGCCGTCGGCTCGTCCACGTCGCCCAGCAGCTCGCGGAAGTACGCCTCGTGCTCCGCGCGGCTCACC
>DATAAL010000013.1:0-16408 GCA_036260145.1 Longimicrobiaceae bacterium
CTCCGCCTACCCGGTGGAGAGCGGGAGCGCGCGGCAGGTGCGCCCGGGGGGGTATACCTTCCACTCGCTGGGGGTGGACACCCCGCTCTTCAACCTCCCGGAGACGGAGGCCGACGTCACCGGGGAGCCGGGGGAGCGCAACGTTCCCGACGTGCTGGACGCAGCCCGGCTGGAGGCGGAGGCGCAGGCGCTCGCCACGGACCGGGGCGCTCCCGTCTACTTCGGCTCCACGCCCGTGCTGGGGGTGCGGATCGACGGGGAGCCGGTCCCCCCCGAGGCCCTCTGCTTCCGCGACCTGGAGGAGTGGGCGCCCCCGCCCCGCGCCCGGCGCGCCGGGGGGCGGGAGATCTCCATCCGGGCCGCCGTGGACCCGGCGCGGGGGCGGATCACCCTCCCGGCGGGGGCGGAGCCCGCCTCCGTGGAGGTGGCGTACGCCTACGGCTCCGCGGGCGACGTGGGGGGCGGTCCCTACGACCGCCGCGCCACGCTCACCCCCTCCTCCCCCGGGGTCCCGGAGTGGACCGTCGGCGCTCCGGTCCCGGGGACCGACCCGGCGCGCCACTTCGCCACCCTGGACGGGGCGCTCGACGCCTGGGAGCAGCAGGGGGGGAAGGGGGTCGTCCGCCTGGTGGACGACCGCACCCACTCCCTGGCCGCGGAGTCGGGGTTCCGGCGGCTCCGGCTGGGGGACGGGCACCTGGTCATCGAGGCCGTGGACGGGGTGCACCCCACCGTGGCCGGGAGCCTGGAGGTGGTGGGGGGTGGCTCCCACGCCCACCTGCACCTGGGTGGGGTTCGGCTGGACGGCACCGTCCGCCTGGTCGGGGAGGTGAGCCTCCTCCTGTCCCACTGCACCCTGAGGCCCGGGAGTGAGCCGGCCGCGGCGTGGCGCAGCAGCGTGGAGGCGTGGGACGCGGGGCCCGGGATGCGGGTGGTGGTGGAGCGCTGCATCACCGGACCGCTCAGCCTCCCGGCCCGGATCGCCGGGCTCGCGGTGCGGGACAGCATCGTGGACGGGGGGTTCGGGTACGCGGTGGCGGACGGCACCGCCCCGCACGACGACGCCCGGCCGGGGCCGCCCTCCGCGTTCCTGCGGACCTCGGTGTTCGGGATGGTGCGGGTCAGCGGGATCTCCCTGGCCTCCGAGACGGTGTTCCAGGGGCTGGTGCTGGCCAGCCGCGACCAGGAGGGGACCGTGGAGTTCTGCTACGTCCCTCCCGAGTCGCAGACGCCGCCGCGCCACCGGTGCCAGCCGGACCTGGTACTTGCGGCGGACGGCGACGCCGCGCGGGTGCGTCCGCGCTTCACCTCCACGCGCTACGGGGACCCGGGGTACGCCCAGCTCGCGCCCGACTGCCCGCGGGAGATCCGGACGGGGGCGCGAGACGGGTCGGAGATGGGCGTCTTCCACCACCTCCAGCAGCCGCAGCGGGAGGCGAACCTGCGCGAAGTTCTGGAGGAGTACCTCCCGTACGGGGTGAGGGCGGGGATCTTCTACGTGACCTGAAGTGCGCCCGCCCGAGACGCTCCGGCGTCACGGTGTGCGAGGGACACGCCCCAACCAGCAGTTCGAAAGCAGTTCCAGGTAGTCAAACCACCAGGCCGATGATGCAAGGCGACTTCTCGCGCATAACCTTCGATCCGCGCAAGCACTACAGCGGCGTCCGCATGCAGCAGGGGCGGGTGCAGCTGGATGCCGACTGGAACGAGCAGGCCGACATCCTGGCGCACCGGATCGCCACCGAGACCCGCGACCTGGTGGGGGAGAGCGGCGCGCCGGAGGGGAGCCCGGGGTTCCGGATCGTTCCCCGGCATGCGCTGGAGTTCGACGGGCGGGACGACTACGTGGCTCTCGAGCGCGCGGGATACCTCCCCCTCGACGGGCGCCGCCCCTTCACCCTGGAGGCCTGGGTCGAGCCGAGCGCCGACGGCGCGGGGGGGACCCTCCTCAGCGCTCCCGGCGGCACCCGCCTGGCGGTGGAGCCCGACGGCACCGTGTCGTTTCATGTGGCCCGGCCCGCTGCCGCGCCGGACGCCAACACCCTCCCGGCCGCCGGGGACCCCTCCCCCGCCGCCTCCATCGCCACCGTGCAGCCGCCCGGCCTCGGGCGGCGGATGCATCTGGCGGCGGTGTGGGACGGGAGCGCGGGGCTCATCTACGTGGACGGGCGCCCCGTGGAGTGCGGGACCGCGGGTGCGGAGGCCGACGCCGCGGCCGAACGTCCCGCCCTGGGGGCTCACCTGGTGGGACACTCCGCCTCCCGCTGCTTCGCCGGACGGCTGGAGGAGCTGCGGGTGTGGAGCGTGGCCCGCGCCGAGGCGGAGATCCGTGCGGACCGGGAGCACACCCCCACCGGGAGGGAGCCGGGGCTGGCGGGGTGCTGGGTCTTCCACGACGGGCAGGGTGACCGCGTCCCCGACCTCACCGGGGGCTCCGGCGTGGCCCACCTGGGGGGGGGGACGGAGGCCGCCCGGCCGCGGTGGGTGTTCCGGGAGATCCGCATCGGGCGGGGGCGCTACTACGTGGAGGGTGCCCTGTGCGAGAACGAGGAGGAGATCCCCTTCCATGCCCAGCCCGACCTCCCCGGCGTCTCCCTCCCCACCGGCTCCGGCCGCTGGCTCGTCTACCTGGACGTCTGGGAGCGCCTGGTCACCGCGCACCAGGACCCTTCGCTGCGCGAGGTGGCCCTCGGCGGGCCGGACACCACCGCCCGCACCCGCACCGTCTGGCAGGTGCGCCTCCTCGACGCCGGGAGCCGGGACGACCCGGGCGAGGCCCTGTCCTCCTGGCGGGAGCGGATCGGGGCTCCCGGCGGCGAGGGAAGGCTGGCCGCGCGCCGCGAGCCCGGACCCACCGCCGGGGGGAACTACCTGTTCCGGGTGGAGATCCACTGCGGCGGCGGAGGGTACGGGTGGCCCCGCCCCGCGGGGGAGTCGGCGGCGGTCACGGAGATCCTCCAGGACGGGGCGCAGCTCCGGGTCGGCTCGGGTGCGGGAGGGGGGGAGGGGTGGCAGACGGGGCAGCTCGTCGAGGTGTTCAGCGACCGGACGGACGCCGCGCAGCGGGCCGGCGACCTCGCCGTGGTCGCCGCGGTCGCGGAGGACGGGGCCACCCTCACCCTGGACACCCCCGCGAGGGGGCTCGTCCTCGCCGACCACCCCCGCGTCCGCGCCGTCGCGGGGTTCAAGTGGTCGCGCGACAACGGCTCCGTCGCCTTCGGCCTGCGGCACCTGGACCCCCGCAGCGGGCTCGCCGAGGTGTACGACCTGGGGCAGGACGCCTTCGCCCTGGAGCCCGGCGACTGGGTGGAGGTGGCGGACGACGGCTACCTCCTGGGCGGGCGCCCGGCCCCCCTGCGCCGCGTGTCGGAGATCGACCGCGAGCGCCGTCAGGTGACGCTGGACCTCGCTTGCGGTCCTCTCCCCTCCGACCTGGGGCAGGACGTCACGCGCCACCCCCTCCTGCGGCGCTGGGACCAGGGGCGGGAGAACGGGAGCGGGCTCCGGCAGGGGATCCTCCCCGTCCCCACGGAGCGCTGGACGGAGCTGGAGGACGGGGTGCAGGTCCGCTTCTCCGGCGGGCGCTTCCGTACGGGCGACTACTGGACGCTCCCTGTCCGCTCCGTCGGGCGCTCCGGGATCGACTGGCCCCCGGGGGAGGACGGCCCCCTCCCGCTCCCGCCGCAGGGCCCGCCGCACCGCCACGCGCCGCTGGCCTGGCTCCGGGTGGCGGGGGAGCACGCCCGGGTCGAGGATCTCCGGACCGTCTTCGCCCCGCTGAGTGCCCTGGGCGGGGACTACGTCCACCGGACAGGTCCGCAGAACATGGAGGGACCGCTGACCATCCGCCGGCGCCTGGCGGTGGGGGAGGAGCTGACCGTCGCCGGGAGCGCATGGATCGAAGGGGAGCTTTCCGCCACCCTGGCGCCCGATACGGTGGGGACCCCCCAGCTGGCGGACCGCTCCGTCACCTATCGCAAGCTGGCGGGCGACGTGGGTCTCCTCCCTCCCGGGGCCATCATCTTCGGGGAGACGCCCTACCCCCCCGAGGGGTACGAGTGGACAGGCGGCCACCTGGCGATCCCCCTCGACGACCCGGCGTGGCGCTCCCTCCCCCCCCTCCCCCACGCGCAGACGGGGCGGGTGCAGTGCGTGGCCTTCGCGGGGGAGGTCTACCTCTTCTCCGACTGGGTGCACGAGGTGTGGCGCTACGCCCCCGCCCTGGGGGCGTGGGAGCCCGTGACCCTCGTCCCCGGGCACCGGCACGGCTCCGCGGTGGGGGTGCTCGACGGGCGGATCTACCTGGTGGGGGGGATGGACCACTCCGGTCGTCCCCTGAACCGGGTGGACGCGTACGACCCGGCCGCGGACCGCTGGGAGCTCCTCCGCCCCCTCCCCACCCCCCGCAGCTTGGCGGGGGTGGGCGTTGCGGGAGGACGGCTGTACGCCATCGGAGGGCGGCGGCACACCATCCTGGGGAGCCTCCCCACCGCCCGGAACGAGGCGTACGACCCGGCCTCCGACCGGTGGGCCGAGTGCCGGGCCATGGGGACCCGGCGGGGCCGGCCGGGGGTGGCCGTGGTGCAGGGGCACGTCCACGTCCTCGGCGGAGACGCGCTGGACGAGCTGGGGCGGCGCCTGTCCCCGGCGCACGAGGCGTACGACCCGGTGGCGGACCGCTGGCGGCGGCGCAGGAGGATGCCCACGCGGCGGGCGGGCCACGCCGCTGCGGTGGTGAGCGGGAAGATCTACGTGCTGGGGGGGGAGGCGCCCTCGGGGCTCACCGCGTTGGTGGAGGAGTACGATCCCTCCACCAACGGGTGGTCGGAGCGCGCGCCGCTGCCGACCCCGCGCCGGAACCTGGGGGCGGCGGGGATCGGAGGGCGGATCTTCGCGGTGGGCGGGGAGGAGGGGGGAGGGTACACCGACCGGCACGAGGAGCTGCCGCTGGTGGCGGCGTACTACCCGTACCGCAAGGTGTTCTGGGAGGAGGAGCTGGAGCTGTGAAGAGGTGTGGGTGGAGGGGACGACCTCCCGCGGCTCATGCCCGGGCTGCGAGTGCGAGCGTGTTCCCGGGGCCGGAGTCGTTGCCGTACTGAAGTGCCCGTGTCTCTCAGACCGCCGGCATGCACACCGGCTCTTCCTCCGGCGAGCCGCCCGGTTCCGGTTCGCCCCGCAGCACCCACCGGACCGCATCGGCGAAGTCGTCCATCCGTCGCTCGATGGTGGTGCTCCGGTGGAGGTTCTCGCTGTACTCGCAGATGAGTCGGAGCCGCTCGCCCTTGATCCAGGCGCCGAGCCAGAGGAGGTGCGGGCGCGTGCCGTCCGGGCTGAACACGGAGCCGGTGGACTCCTCGGCGGGTCGGAGGAGGGGGGACTCCGCCACGGTCTGGTCCGTCCGGCCCACGTAGTTGAAGTGGACCTGCACCCGGGAGAGGAGGGAGCGCAGCCGCAGGGCCGGGTCGCTCTCCCCGCTCAGGTACGCCAGAAGCCCGTAGCCCAGTCCCCAGCTCGGAACCCCTTCGAGCTGCGCCTCCACGCTCCGGATCGCCGCCGCGGGCCCGCCGCTCTCCACGGTGAGGCGTACCGGGAAGCCCGTGCTCAGCAGGCCGATGGTGCGCGAGACGTCAACGCCGTCGAAGAGCTCCCGCCTCCCGTGGTCCGCCAGGCCGACCAGCAGGGTGGGGGCTCCCGTCCAGCGCTCGAACGCCCGGACCAGCGCCGTCAGGAGCATCCCGCGCATGCTCGCGCCGTAGCGCTGCGGCACGTCGTGCAGCAGGCGCCGTGTCTCCTCCTTGTCGAACTCGCGTACTACGTAGCGGATCGACCTCAGCGTGTTCTCCGCCCCCGGAAAGTCCACCGGGACTTTGGGCACCCGCGTCCACGCATCGTCGAGCCAGTACGCCCACTCCCGCTGCATCGGCTCGGAGCGGGCGTACCGGGCCAGGCGCTCCACCCACTCCTTGTACGAGGTGGTCTTCGGGGGGAGGAGCACCGGGTCGCCGCGCTGCAGCTGTCCGCAGGCACGCTCCAGGTCCTCGCGCAGGATCTGCGCGGAGACGCGGTCCATGGCGAAGTGGTGCACCAGGAGCAGGAGCCGCCCCGGCTGCTCCGGCCCCAGGTCGAAGTACGCCACCCGGACGATGGGACCGGTGGAGAGGTTCAGGCTGGTCTGCAGCGTCGCGGTGGCTGCCTCCAGGGTGGGCCGCTGCACGCCGGGCGGGAGGGCGGAGAGGTCGATCCAGCCGAAGGGGACCGACCCGTCCGGGAGGGCGATGAACTGCCGCCACCTGCCCGCCTCGCGGACGAAGCGCAGCCGCAGGGCGTCGTGGTGCAGCAGCAGCGCGCGGACAGCCTCGCGCCACGCCCCGGGGGAGAGCCGCTGCCGCACCTCGTGCAGCCCCGCGGTGTTGTAGTGGTGCGGGTTCGGGGGGTCCATGTCCAGGAGCGCCCGCTGCGGCGGGGTGAGCGGGACCGGCCCGCTCACCACCCCCTGCTCCGCCTGCACGGCGGTCGCGGCCCGGACCCGGGGCGCCAGCGCGGCGATCGTGGGGTGCTCCAGGATCTGCTGCGGCAGGATCTCGATCCCCGCCTGGCGGGCCAGGCTGCTGATCTGCAGGCTCAGGAGCGAATCCCCGCCCAGGGCATAGAAGTCGTCGTACGCGCCCACCGGGCTCAGCCCCAGTGCGTCCTCCCAGATCCGCACCAGTTGCTCCTCCGTCGGGTTCCGCGGCGCGACGTAGGGGTTCGGCAGGGGGGGACGGGCGTGGAGTGAGGACCGTGCCGGAGCGCCGTTCCCGCTGCGGCCGGGCGTTTCCGGCTCCAGCCGATCCGGCGAGGCGGCCGGCGCGGGGGTGCCCGTCGGGCGGGAGACCGTGACCAGCGGCGGCGCCCCCGGGGAGACCAGCCCCCGCAGCACCCGGCCCGCCTCTCCCGCCCGCGCGGCGTCGGCACCGCTCCCGCCGTCGACCTGCCACCGCACGCTCACCCACGGGCCCGCGTCCCGGCCCGTCCGGTCCACGGCGAAGCCGTCCAGGTACTCCTGCAGCGCCCGGGCGGGGAGGCCCTCCCCGGTGCCCGCCGCGGAGGTGGCCAGGAGCCGGAGGCCGTGCGCCCTCTGCCGCACCGCCGACTCGAGCGCGAGCACGCCCCGGACCCCTCTCCGCAGCACGTCCTCCAGCGCCGTGCCCGGAGCGGAGCCGTCGGGCGCCGCGAAGACCACGCCGTCCGGGCTCCCGAAGCGCTCCTCCACCTCCCGGAGCAGGTCCTCCATCCGCCCGGGATCCGTGCACTCCGTCCGGGTCACCACCACCTCCGCCCCCAGCTCCTCCAGCGCGCACACCCCCCACACCCGGCGCCGGGTCTCCGCCTCCGCCGCCCGGTCCTCCGGCTCGCGCCCGAGCACCAGCACGTGGTTCGACTCCGCCCGGCGGCCCGGGTCGCAGGGGTACACGCTCACGCCCGCGAAGCCGCGGTCCCGGAAGACGCGCTCCCACTGCTCCGCCTCCAGCAGGGGAGAGCGCTGCCGCAGCTCCCGGTCCTCGAAGTACCAGAAGCCCTCCGCCACCCCCACCCGCAGGGTGGTCCAGCGGGGGACGCGGGTGAGCTCCAGCAGGAGGAGGATCCCGCCCGGCACGAGGAGCCTCCTGAGGTTCTCGAGGGTGGCGGCGACGTCCCCGGTGGCGTGCACCACGTTGAAGGCGAGGATGACGTCGAAGCGGTGCTCCCCGTACCCCTGCGCGGCGGGGTCCCGGGAGATGTCGAGCGTGCCGAAGTGCATGAAGTCGAGCCCCTGCTCGGCCGCCCGCTTCTCCGCGCCGAGGACGAAGGCGCGTCCCAGGTCGGTGAAGTGGTACTCCACGTCCTGTCCCTGCAGCGCCGCTGCCAGCGGCCAGGTCAGGCGCCCGTTCCCCGCGCCCACCTCCAGGAGCTTCAGCTTCCGGGGTGCGAGGCGGCGCGCCAGCCCCGCAAGCCACTCCGCGGTGACGGCGATGTACAGGTTGGCGTCCGCGAAGGAGCTGCTCTCCTCCACCGGGACCTCCTTCGGCCGCCCCTCGGGGTAGAGCAGGCTGATGGCCTCGATCCGGCCGCTCAGGGCGGCGGGGTAGTGCCGGACGCTCTGCTCCAGCGCGTCCAGCCGGTCCGCGTGCTCCGGGTACGCGGCGGCGAGGCGCTGCCTGAGGGCGTCGGCTTCGGGGATCTCGTGCGCGTCGCGGAGGACCTCGAACCGCTCCCCCTCCCGCCGGACGATCCCGTCCTCGGCGAGGGCATCAAGCATGAAGTCGAAGAACTTCTCGAACTTGGGGAGGATGCCGAGGGCCCGCCGCACCTCCGCCTCGTCGTGGACCGCGCCCCGCTCGAACCGGACCCCCCCGGAGGCGAGGTGCTCGCAGATGTACGCGGCGCAGAGCGGCTTCGCTGCCTCCGCGGCCTCCTCCTGGCGGTCGGACCGGGCTCCCGCGCGCTCCCGGGCGAGGCCCGCCTCGGCCTCCCGGATGCGGGCGTCCTCCTCCTCCCAGAGGAGCGGCAGGGGCTCTGCGGCGGTGCTCCCTCCGTCGTCGCTCCGGGAGGGCGACTCCTGCAGCCACCGGGGCCAGTCGGACCGGGGCGGGAGCGGCGCGGGATCGGCGAGGACCAGGGTGGGCCGGCCGTGGGGGGCGAGGTGCCCGGCCACCTCCAGCCCGGTGCGGCCGAGCCCGTTGGCGATCAGGTAGACCGGGCTCCCGCGCTCCTCTCCCTCGTCGGCCGTCCCGCCGGGCAGCGGGACCTCCGTCTCCCCGGGGACCCAGGCGTACCTGCCGCGGAGCGCCACCAGCGGCTCGGGCTTCTCCGCCAGGACCTCGGCCAGGAGCTGCCGGGCAAGCGCCTCCGCTCCCGCGTCCCCGACGGCGACGTCGATCCCGCGCCAGGCGACCTCGCCGAGGGTCCCGCAGGCCGCCAGGGCGAGCGCCCCCTCCGGGCGTACCCGCTCGTCGCCCGTCACCACGCGCGCCCGGTCGGAGACGATCCACCCCTGTACGGGGATCCCCCCGGAGCACCGGCTGAGCGCCCCCGAGAGGTGGACCACGCTGGACGGGCCCAGGGAGTACATCTCCTGGAAAGCCTCCGTCTCCCGCCCCGGCTCCACCTCGGCCGCCACGCTCCAGAGGTGCAGCACCGCGTCGGGGACGTCGCCCCGCGCGGCGAGCTCGTCCAGCAGGGAGTCGTAGTCCCCGGCCTCCCCCGGACGGATGACATAGCTGCCGTCGCCCGGCGAGCGGAAGGTCTCCCCGGGGCTCACGCGGATGACCCGGTGCCCCGCGCTCTCCAGCAGCTCCGCTACCGCGGCGCCCAGGCCGCGGCCGTCAGCGAGGACCAGCCAGGCGCGCGGGTGCCGGGCGAGGTCGTCCGCCCGCACCGGGGCGCGCGGGGCCGCCCGCGTCCAGGAGGGGGTGGTGAGCCAGCTCGACCTGCCCTCCCCGTCCGCGGCGGGGTGCCCGGCGCGCGCGCCCGGCCGCGGGGGGGGAATCCAGTAGTACTGGCGCTCGAAGGGGTAGGTGGGGAGGGGGACCCGCCGGCACGGCTCTCCCGCGTGCAGCCCCGCCCAATCGATCTCCACCCCGGCCATCCAGAGGGTGCCGACGGCGCTCAGCAGCGACTGCAGGTCGGAGGCGTCCGCGCTCCGGTGCGGCAGGGAGGAGACGACGGTGCTCCCGAGCTGGCGGAGCTGCCGCCGGGCCAGGGTGCCCAGCGTCCGGCCCGGGCCGACCTCCAGCAGCGCGCGTCCGGGCTCCTCCGCCAGCAGGCGGAGCCCTTCCGAGAAGCGCACCGTCTCCCGCAGGTGCCGGACCCAGTAGGCGGGGTCCGTGGCCTCGCCCGGCCGGATCCAGGTGCCGGTCACGTTGGAGATGAAGGGGAGCCGCGGCGGCTGGAGCCGGATCCGCTTCACCTCCTCCAGGAAGGGTCCCAGCACGGGCTCCATCAGGGCGGAGTGGAAGGCGTGCGAGGTCGTCAGCCTGCGGCAGCTGGTGCCCAGCCGCGCGAGCCGCTCCTGCAGGTCGTCCACCGCCTCGACCGGGCCGGAGACCACGCACTCGGAGGGGCCGTTGCCCGCCGCCAGGGAGAGGGACTCCCCGAGGAGGGGACGCACGGCGTCCTCCGGGAGCGGCACGGCGAGCATGGCGCCCCTAGGCGCCTGCTGCATCAGCCGCCCGCGCGCCGCCACCAGCGCCAGCGCCTCCTCCAGCGAGAACACGCCGCTCAGACACGCGGCCACGTACTCCCCCAGGCTGTGCCCGAGCATCGCCTGGGGAGTGACGCCCCAGGCCATCCAGAGCCGGGCTAGTGCGTACTCCACCACGAAGAGGGCCGGCTGGGCGAGCCAGGTTTCCTGGATCTCGGGGCTCTCGCCGGTGACGTCCCCCGCCACCGGGAAGAGCACCTGGCGCAGGTCCACGCCCAGGTGGGGGAGGAGGACCTCCGCGCAGCGGTCCACCTGCTCCCGGAAGACCGGCTCCTCCCGGTATAGCCCGGCGGCCATTCCCCCGTGCTGCGCGCCCTGCCCCGGGAACAGGAAGGCGACGGTCCTCTGCGGCGCCGCCTCCCCGGTGAGGAGGTGCTCGGGAGAGCGCGCCTCCAGCGCCGCGACGGCCTCCTCCACCGTGCGGCACACCAGGCTCCTGCGGTGCGGGAAGGAGCGGCGGCCCACCTGGAGGGTGTACGCGATGTTCGGCAGCGGTGTGTCGGGGTGTTCCCGGAGGTGGCCGAGCAGGTTGTCGGTGGCGGTCTCCAGCGCGGCCTCCGTGCGTGCGGAGAGGACCAGCAGGCTCCAGGGCCTGCCACCGGACGGGATCTCCACCGCGGGGGCCTCCTCCAGCACGACGTGCGCGTTGGTGCCGCCGATCCCGAACGAGCTGACCCCCGCGCGGCGGGGAGCCCCGTTCTCGGGCCACTCGCGCAGGGAAGAGGCCACGTAGAAGGGGCTGCCCGCCAGGTCGAGGTGCGGGTTGGGCTCCTGGAAGTGCAGGCTCGGCGGGATCATCCGGTTCCGGAGCGCCAGGACCGTCTTCATCAGCCCCGCGATCCCGGCGGCGGCGTTCAGGTGCCCCATGTTGGTCTTGATCGACCCGAGGGCGCAGAAGCCCCTGGCGTCCGTCCCGGCACGGAAGGCCCGGGTGAGGGCAGCCACCTCGATGGGGTCTCCCAGCGCCGTCGCGGTGCCGTGGGCCTCCACGTACGAGATCGTCTCCGGCTCCACCCCCGCCAGCGCGAGCGCCTCGGTGATGAGCCCGGCCTGTCCCTCCACGCTGGGCGCGGTGAAGCCCACCTTGGCGGAGCCGTCGTTGTTGATCGCCGACCCGCGGATGACCGCGTGCACGGGGTCGCCGTCCGCGAGCGCGTCCTCCAGGCGCTTCAGGACCACGACCCCCACCCCGCTCCCGGGGACGCACCCCTGCGCCCGTGCGTCGAAGGTGCGGGTGTGGCCGTCCGGCGAGTGGATCCCCTCGGGGCGGTACACGTACCCCCGCTGCCGGAGTGGGCTGACGGTGGCCCCGCCGGCAAGCGCCATGTCGCACTCCCCGTCCAGGATCGACTGGCAGGCCAGGTGCACAGCCACCAGCGAGGTGGAGCAGGCGGTCTGGACGGAGATCCCCGGCCCGCGCAGGTTCAGCTTGTAGGAGACGCGGGTGGCCAGGTAGTCCTTGTCGTTCCCCAGCAGCACCTGGTAGTGGCTCGCCAGGCGGGCCACCTCCGCGTTGCCGCTGAGGTGGTGCATCCAGTACGTCGGCGGGCTGCAGCCGGCGTAGACGCCCACCCTGCCGGGGCAGGCGTCGGGCCGGTAGCCCGCGCTCTCCAGGGCCTCCCAGGCGCACTCCAGGAAGAGGCGGTGCTGGGGGTCCATGATCTCCGCCTCCCGGGGCGTGTACCCGAAGAACGCGGCGTCGAAGTACTCGGGATCGCTCACCAGGGCGGCCGCCTTCACGTAGCCCGGGTCCTTCACCGCCTCGGGATCCGCCCCCGCCGCGATCACCTCCTCGTCCGAGAAGAACGAGACGCACTCCACTCCGTCTCGCAGGACCCTCCACAGCTCGTCGACGTTTCTGGCCCGGGGGAACCGGCCGGACATGCCGATGATGGCCACGGCGCCCGGTCCGGTGGATGCGTGCGGGTGCGTCATCTTGCTCTCCTGGGTGTGGATCTGTTCACGGCTGGCCGGGCGGCTGGAGCTGTCTGCGGAGCTGCCGGCGGTGCTCCCTGGCGTCCCGGCGCATCGCGGCCTGCCGCCGGGTGCGCTCCGACGCGGTGTCCTCGGGGTCCTCACGGGTGAGGTGCGCGGCCAGCGCGGCGATGGTGGGGTACTGGAAGAGCTCGACGACGGAGACGGACCGGTGGAGCTCCTCCTGGAGCCGCCCCTGTACCCGGAGGAGGAGGAGGGAGTGGCCGCCCAGGTCGAAGAAGTTGTCGTGCACGCCCACCCGCTCCACCCCCAGCACCTCCTGCCAGACCTCCGCGATGGTGCCTTCCACCGCGTTGCGCGCGCCCGTGAACTCCCCCCGGGCGCTCTCCCACCCCGGGGCGGGGAGCGCGCGCCGGTCCACCTTCCCGCTGGGCGTGAGCGGGAGCGCCTCCAGCGCCACCAGGGCGCCGGGCACCATGTACTCCGGCAGGCTCCCGCGCAGGTGCTCGCGCAGCTCCCCGGCCGGGAGCGCGTCCACCCCCGTCCCGGGGACGTAGTACGCCGCCAGGCGCCGGTCGCCGGGCGTGTCCTCACGCACCACGGCCGCCGCCTCGCGCACCGCCGGGTGGCGGCGCAGGACGCTCTCGATCTCCTCCAGCTCGATGCGGTATCCCCGCACCTTCACCTGCGTGTCCGTCCTCCCGAAGTATTCCAGCACGCCGTCGGGGCGCCAGCGCACCCGGTCCATGACCCGGTACATCCGGCTCCCGGCAGGTCCGAACGGATCGGGGAGGAAGCGCTCGGCGGTCAGCTCCGGCCGGCTCGCGTATCCCCGCGAGAGCCCGTCTCCCGAGAGGTAGAGCTCCCCGACCACCCCCACCGGCACGGGGCGCAGCCCCGGGTCCAGCACGAGCGCCCGGGTGTTGGCCACCGGCCGGCCGATGCAGACCTGTCGCACCCCCTTCTCCACCCGGGAGTAGGTGGAGTAGGTGGTGTCCTCCGTGGGGCCGTACAGGTTGCCGACCCTCTCCACCGTACCGAGCGCGTAGAGCGCCTGGGCGAGGTCGGCGGGGAGCGGCTCGCCGCCCAGGTTCAGCGTCCGCACGCTGGCCGGGATCCCCCCGGCGCGCAGCAGCTCCGCCGCGGCGGTGGGGACCATGCTCACGTAGCGCACGCCGGCCTCCGGCGGGAGCGCGGCCAGCTCCAGGGCGTTCTCCACCAGGAGCAGCTTCCCGCCCCAGCAGAGGGTGCCGAAGATATAGGCCACGGAGACCTCGAAGGAGATGGAGGTGGAGCCGAGCACGCAGCTCCGCTCCTCGTCGCGTACGGTCTCGCGCAGCCAGTGCAGGAGGACGACGGTGCTGCGGTGGCGGACCATCACGCCCTTGGGGCGGCCGGTGGAGCCGGAGGTGAAGATCACGTGGGAGAGGTTCTCCGGGAGCGCTCCGCTCCGGGGGGCGGAGTCCGGCAGGCTAGCGAGAGGGTCGCCGGGCGCGTCCAGACACCGCACGCGCACCCCGCTCGTCGCCAGCCACGCCGCCCACCGCTGCTCCGTCAGCACCAAGGCGACCTGTGCGTCGGCGAGCATGTGGCCGATCCTCTCGCGGGGGTAGTCCGGGTCCAGGGGGACGTAGGCACCCCCAGCCTTGAGGACCGCCAGGAGGCCGGCCACCATCTGCGGGGTGCGGCTCAGGCAGACGCCCACGCGGGTCTCGGGGCCGACGCCGTCGCGGCGGAGGAGGTGGGCGAGGCGGTTGGCGCGCGCGTCGAGGTCGGCGTAGCGGAGGATCTCTCCCCTGAACTCGATGGCGGGCGCGTCAGGGGTGCGCAGGGCCTGCGCCTGGAAGAGGTCGTGGACGCATGGGTCGGCCGGGTAGCTCCGCTCCGTCCGGTTCCACTCCACCAGCACCTGGTGCCGCTCCTCCTCCATCAGGAGGTCCAGCGCGGAGAGGCGCCGCTCCGGGTGGGCAGCGATCCCTTCCAGGAGTACCCGGAAGTGGCCGGCGATGCGGGCGACGGTCGCCCGGTCGAACAGCTCCGTGCTGTAGACCAGGGAGCCCCCGAGTCCGGCGGCGCCCTCCCACAGGTGCATCTCCAGGTCGAAGCGCGCCACCGGGGTCTCCACCTGCAGCCGCTCCACCTCCAGGCCGTGCAGCCGGGGCGGCGCTCCCGGCGCGTTCTGGAGCGCGAAGACCACCTGGAAGAGGGGGTTGCGGCTGAGGTCGCGCTCCGGGCGGAGCTCCTCGATCAGCCTGTCCAGGGGGACCTCCTGGTGGGCGAAGTCCTCCAGCACGCCCTCCCGGACCCGGGAGAGCAGCTCCCGGAAGGTGGGGTCGCCCGAGAGGTCCGTGCGGAGGGGAAGCGTGTTGACAAAGAAGCCGATCACCCCCTCGAACTCCGCGCGCGTCCGCCCCGCGAGCGGCGAGCCGACCACCACGTCCTCCTCTCCCGTGTACCGGGAGAGGAGGAGCTGGAAGGCCGAGAGGAGGGTCATGAACAGTGTGGCCCCCGCGCTGCGGGAGAGCTGGAGGAGCGCGGCGGTCGGGCCGGGGGCGAGTGCCAGCGGGTACTTGGCTCCACGGAAGGAAGGAACTGGCGGACGAGGGCGGTCGGCCGGGATCTCCAGCGGCCCGGGGGGGCCGGCCAGGCGCTCCCTCCAGTACGCCAGCGCGCGCTCCAGGGTCTCCCCCTGGAGGTGGGTCCGCTGCCACACCGCGAAGTGGGCGTACTGCGCGCGGAGCGGCGGCAGAGACGAGGGCCTGCCCTGGCAGAACGCCGCGTAGAGCTCCGCCAGCTCGCGATAGAGGATGCCCCGCGACCAGGCGTCCCCGGCGAGGTGGTGCAGCGTCAGGAAGAGCAGGTGCCGGGTCTCTCCCCGGCGCACGAGGGTCACGTGCAGGAGGGGGCCGCGCGCGAGGTCGAACGGACGCCGCATCTCGGCGAGCGCGAGCCGCCCGACCTCGACTTCCTGCCGGTCCTCGGGGAGCGTGGAGAGATCGATCCTCGACAGGGCGGCGTCCGGGAGGGGGGCGGGGGTCTGTACCAGCCGGCCGTCCCGCAGGGTGATCCTGCCGCGGAGCACCTGGTGGCGCCGCAGGATCTCGTCGAAGCTCCGCACCAGGGCGGGGAGGTCCAGCGGACCCGAGAGCTGGTACCCCGTGAAGATGTGGTACGCGGGGCTGTCGGGCGCGAGCTGGTGGAGGAACCACAGCCGCTCCTGCCCGAAGGAGAGCGGGACGTCGCCGGTGGTGTCCACCACCGGGAGGGGAAGCTGCCCGGGGTCCACCCGGACTCCCTCCTCCTCCAGCAGGCGGGCGAGCAGGAGCCGCTCCTCCTCGGACAGGTCGGTCAGACCGGTGCGAGCTGGGTCCATTGCAGGTGACGGGGTGTGTGGTACGGGTGCCCCGGGAGCACCGCGGTCATCCTACGGGGTGGGGACCGAACTCCGCCTGGAGACGATGGACCGTTTCCTTCAGCTCCGCCGTGGACATGCGCTTGATGCGCAGCAGCGCACGGGCGAGCTTCTCGGTCTGCCCCGGCACGGGCTCGGCAGTGATCGTCGCGGCCGCCAGCCCGGCGACGGAGGGTGCCTCGAAGAGGGCACGCACGGGCAGCTCCACGCGGAGCACGTCGCGGACGCGCGAGAGGAGGCGGACGGCGAGCAGGGAGTGGCCGCCGAGGTCGAAGAAGCTCTCGTGCACACCGAAACGCTCGCGGTCCAGCAGCTCGGCCCAGAGGGCGGCGAGCACCTCTTCCAGGGGGGTGCGGGGTGCGACGTAGGCCTCCTCCTCGTCCGTGCGGTCGGGCTCCGGCAGTGCCCGGCGGTCCAGCTTGCCGTTGGGGGTGAGGGGGAGCGCGTCCAGGAGCACGAAGGCACCCGGCAGCATGTACTCCGGCAGATGCTCGCGCAGGTGCGTCCGCAACGCGATCGTGGAGACTTCGCCGTCCGGCACGATGTAGCCCACCAGGCGCCGCTCTCCCGGGGCGTCCTCCCGCGCCAGGACCACGGCCTCGCGCACCTGGGGGTGGGTGCGCAGGGCGGCCTCGATCTCGCCGGGCTCGATGCGGAAGCCGCGGATCTTGACCTGCTGGTCGATCCTGCCCAGGAACTCCAGGGTGCCCTCGGGGAGCCAGCGCACCCGGTCGCCGGTGCGGTAGAGGCGCGCCCCCGGCTCCCCGGAGAAGGGATCCGGGAGGAAGCGCTCGGCGGTCAGCGCGGGCCGGTCGAGGTAGCCGCGTGCGACCCCGGCG
>DATAAL010000014.1:0-17379 GCA_036260145.1 Longimicrobiaceae bacterium
GGGAGAGGGTTTCTTGTTGTAGGATGGTTCGGACGAGCCGGAGGCGCTCCGGCAGAGGGCCTGCCCTGGAACAAGACGACACCCGCCGTTCGGCAGTTTGCCGTTCCCATAGTTCCCACGATCCGTGCGGAGGGAGACCCGCAGCAGTTCCGCGGGGCTCGCGCGGCCCGCGGAAGAGACCCGGGGCTGTTTCCGGGGCTCTGGAGCGGCAGGCAGAACGCGCCTGACCTAACCCTCAGACCCGCAGAACCGGGTGCTTCAGGTGGAAGTCGGTGGTACGCTGGTACGCCCCTGCCACCTCCAGCAGCCTCCCCTCCCCGAACAGCCCGCCCAGGAAGGTGACCGACACCGGGGTGCCGTCCTCCCGGAAGCCGTTGGGGAGGATCACCGCCGGGTGCCCGGTGAGGTTGGTGGCCAGGAGCTGCGGGCCGGAGGTGGGGGTGACGATCACGTCCACCCCCCGGAACAGCTCCGCCCACGCCCGCATGGCGAGCGTCCGCACCCGGTTGGCGTTGATGTACTCCACCGCCGGGATGAAGCGCGCCGTGCGGAAGGTGTTCGGCCACGAGCCCGGGCCCTGCTCCGTCAGCTCGGCGTCGCGCCCGGAGCGCGTCAGCTCGTCGAAGGCCGCCGCGGCCTCCGCGGTCAGGATGATCCGCATGGCGCCGTAGTTGAGGTCCGGGACCTCCAGCGGGATCAGGTTCGCGCTGAGACGGCGGAGGGTCTCCAGCGTCGCCAGGTCGAAGCGCCTGTTGGGGTACTGCCTCTCCTCGCGCTCGAAGGCGGCCTTGAAGTACCCGATCCGGAGCTGCCCCGGCCGGGTGCGGGCGTCGTAGCGGAAGGGGACGGCGTGCTGCGCGGTGGGGTCCGCGCCGTCCGGGCCGTGGATGGCGGCCAGGACCAGGGCGCAGTCGTCCACGCTGCGACACATGGGGCCCAGCTTGTCCATGGTCCAGGAGAGCGCCATGGCGCCGGTGCGCGGCACCCGCCCGAAGGTAGGGCGCAGCCCCGTGACCCCGTTGCGGGTGGAGGGGGAGGAGATGGAGCCCAGCGTCTCGCTCCCGATGCTGAACGCCACCAGCCCCGCGGCCGTGGCGGACCCCGGCCCGGCCGAGGAGCCGCTGGAGCCCTGGTCGGTCTTCCACGGGTTCCGGGTGGTCCCCCCGAACCAGACGTCGCCCATGGCCAGGGAGCCCAGGGTGAGCTTGGCCACCAGCACCGCCCCCGCCTCGTCCAGCCGCTTCACCACCGTGGCGTCCTCGTCGATGACCTGCGCGCGGAACGGCGCCGCTCCCCAGGTGGTGGGATACCCGCGCACCGCCAGCAGGTCCTTCGCCCCCCAGGGGATCCCGTGCAGCGGCCCCCGGTAGCGCCCGCGCGCCAGCTCCCGGTCGCGCTCCTCCGCCTGCCGGATGGCCCGCTCCTCGGTAAGGGTCACCACGGCCCTGAGGAGAGGGTCGTAGCGCCGCAGCCGGTCCAGGTACATCCGGGTGAGCTGCAGGGAGGTCACCTTCCGCCTCCGCACCAGCTCCGCCAGCGCGGTGACGGGGAGGAAGGCCAGCTCCTCCAGGTTGGCGGTGACCCGCATGGCGGGGGCCCGGGGGACAGAGACCCGGTCCCGCGGCTCCCCGGCGGGAGGCGGGGTCCCGGGGAGGACCGGGCTGAAGGAGACGGCCGGGGGGACGGAGTTGGCGAGCGGGATCCTGCGCAGCTCCTCGATCTGCCGCTCCTGCTGCTTCAGGCTCTCCACCATCATCCTGCGCTCGGCCGCGTCGAACTCCAGCCCGGCGATCTCCGCGGCGCAGCGGACGGTCTCCTCGGTGATCTCGGCTCCGTCCGCCACCCGGCTCCAGAGGACGCCCGGGAAGAGGGTGCCCCCCAGGCCGATGCCGGCGAAGTACCCCATGAAGGCGCGGCGGTCGGGGAGGCGGGACGGGGAGGTGGTTTCGCTCATGCAGCCATCCGGGTAAGGGTCTGCGCCGCGCGCCGGCTGGCGAGTTCCGGGCCGTCCGCACGCGGGGATTTCCGGCGGGGGGCGACCGGATTATCTTGGGTGGTAGCACCCACCCCCACTGCCATGGACCCCGCCACGGCTCCGGCTCCTGTCGCCCTGATCACCCTCCCGGGCCACCACCCCGCGCCCGCGAGAGTGGAGCTCGTGTACCGTCCGACGTCGTGGCGGCTGGTCCGCACGCTGGCCTGCGTCGTCTTCTTCTGGGGAATCATCCCCCTGGTGGTCTGGATCCCCCCGCACTACCCCTGGGTTCTGGGCTCCCTGGCCGCGGGGGCGTACCTGGCGCATCGGGCCTGGATGGGGCGCTTCCGGGTGCGCGCCTTCGCCGGGATCTGCCCGCGGTGCGAGCAGGAGCTCTCCCTCCCCCCGGGGAGCGGCATCTCCCTCCCGCACACGCTGACCTGCTACTCCTGCCACTTCGAGCCGCAGCTCCAGGTGGTCCTCCGCGGGCCGCCCGAGCCGGGGACCATCGACCACTGGGATGCCGACTGCACCGGCCGGTGGGGGCTGCGCTGGCTGGCGGACGAGCCGTACCTGGTGTGCGACGCCTGCCGGGCTCACCACCCCGCCACTCTCGCGTCGCGCCGGGCCGCGGAGGACGAGAACGAGCGGGGGCTGCTCCTGGCCCGCCTAACCGCGGAGGGCGACTTCCTCTCCTGACGGCCGGAGTCAGAGGTCGAGCGCGGGGTCGTCCGGGAGGGCGGAGCCGTCCTGCACCCCCATGCGCCGCCGCTGCTCCGGGGTGATGGCCTGCCGTCCCGCGTACCCGGCGCGGAGCTCGTGCCACGCCCGCACCTCCGGCTCCCCCCGCTGCCAGCAGAGGTACACCCAGCGCCCCTCCCAGGTGGTGGGGAAGTCCAGGAGCCCCCGCTCCAGCCCGCCCTGGGGAAAGCGGATCCCCCGCCCCACGATCTCCTCGGTAACGATTCGCTGGATCTCCCGCACCGCCGCCTCGATGGTGTCGCGGTGCAGCATCATCTCGTCGTGGTCGGGGTTGTCCGGGTCCGCCAGCTTCTCTCCCCAGAGGACGTCCAGGATCTGGATCTTCTCGTGGCGCGACCGCACCTCGTCCCGCCGGCGCTCCAGCTCCGCCATGACCCCTTCGAGGACCGGGATCAGCGCGTTGGCTTCGTCCACGCGAAAGGCCTTGCGCGGCATGGGCCGGGATCCGTGAGGGTGCAGGTCGGGACGCGGGGGCCTCCGGCGACAACATACGTTGTCGCCCCGCCGGGCGGAAGCACTCCCGACGGCGGGCGGGGCAGCGCCAGCGTTTCGTGTATTGTAGCGCATCGCCGACCGGAGCACGTATGACGAACCGGGAGGAAAACCTGGAGGAGGGTACGGCGGAGGTGCACTGCCCGGCGTCCGTCGAGGAGGTCCAGGATCTGGTGAAGAGCTGTCGGAGGCTCCGGGTGTTCGGGTCGGGGCACTCCTTCAACGGGATCGCGGACGGCGCCGGGGACCCGGTCTCGCTGCGGCGGCTGAACCGGGTGGTGTCGCTGGACCGGGAGTCGAGGACGGTGACTGTCGAGGGCGGGACGACCTACGACGAGCTGGCTCCGTACCTCCATGCGAACGGCTACGCGCTGCACAACCTGGCCTCGTTGCCCCACATCTCCATCGCCGGGGCGTGCTCGACGGCCACGCACGGCTCGGGCTCGGAGAACGGGAACCTGGCCACCGCGGTCTTCGCCATCGAGCTCGTCGACGGCACCGGCGAGGTGGTCACGCTGTCACGCCGGGGAGACGGTGACCGGTTCCGGGGAGCGGTGGTCGGGCTCGGGGGCGTCGGCGTCGTCACGAAGCTGACGCTCGACCTCCAGCCCGCCTTCGACATGACGCAGGTGGTCTATCGCGACCTGCCGATGGGGGAGCTGGAGAATCACTTCGACGCGATCATGGCGAGCGGGTACAGCGTCAGCCTGTTCACGGACTGGACACGGAAGACCATCGGCCAGGTGTGGATCAAGCGGCGCGCCGAGGAGGGGGGACCGAGACCGATCGACCGGGACTTCTACGGCGCCCGGCTCGCGACCCGGGACATGCACCCGGTGGACGGCGAGTCCCCGGAGCCCCTCAACGAGCAGAGGGGGGTCCCGGGTCCCTGGTACGAGCGGCTCCCCCACTTCAGGATGGACTTCCGGTGGAGCCCCGGCAGCGAGCTGCAGTCCGAGTACTTCGTGCCCGTGGAGCACGGGTACGACGCCATCATGGCGGTCCAGGAGCTGCACGAGCGGATCGCGCCGCACCAGCTCATCTCCGAGATCCGCACCGTCGCCGCGGACCGGCTCTGGATGAGCCCGTGCTACGGGAGGGACTGCGTGGCGATCCACACCACCTGGAAGCCGCACCGGGACGAGGTCGTCCGGGTGCTTCCGCTGATCGAGCGGCAGCTCACACCCTACGACCCCGTGCCGCACTGGGGAAAGCTGTTCACCATGCCGCCGGCGGTGCTGCAGTCACGCTTCGCCAGGCTGGCGGACTTCAGGGAGTTGCTCGGCCGGCACGACCCCGAGGGCAGGTTCCGCAACGAGTTCCTGAGCCGCTACGTCCATGGCGGGTGAACCCCGGCGCCACGGCCGCGGTCCGGGCGTGCCGTTTGCCTGTACCCTCCCGACGACCGTCTTCCGGGAGTTACGCCTCTCACCCGCACAGGGGACACCGATGCGACCGCCGCGATACAGGTTCCCCGACGAGGTCCGCTCCACGACCCGCGCCATGGCGACGAGGATGGTCCGCGACGGAACGATCGCCCGGACTCCGGAGCAGCTCGACACGTGGATCTCGCAGGCACCCGAGGTGCAGGAATCCCTGGAGAGGGGTGGATGGGGCACGGAGTTCACGTCGGACGACCTCCTGCCGCTGCTCCACGTCTTCGTCGCGCAGGCCGGGGGACCGGCTCCGGAGGCCGATGCGCCTCCACACTCCTCCCGGAGCCGCTGGCTCATCCCGGGAGTCGTCGCCGCCGTGGTGATCGTCCTCGTGCTGCTCGCCGTGGCGACGGGCGCGCTCTCACGGTAGGAGCGCACGTGCATGCACACGTGGCCGGGGCCAGGATGGCATGGCGTTGACCGTTCCCGAGCGGCTCGCGGCCAACTGCCGTACGGCGCCCGGGCGCGCGGCCTGGCTCGCGCGGCTCCCCGCCGTCGTCCGCGAGATGGAGGATCGGTGGTCGCTCACGCTGGGGGCGCCGTTCGACGGGGAGGAGGGGGGATGCGCGTGGGTGGCGCCGGTGGCGCGCGCGGATGGGACGCCCGCGGTGCTCAAGCTCGGCATGCCGCACATGGAGGGCGAGCACGAGATCCAGGGGCTGCGCTTCTGGGACGGGGATCCGACGGTGCGCCTTCTGGAAGCCGACGACGACCTCGGCGCCATGCTGATCGAGCGCTGCGAGCCAGGGACCAGCCTGCGCGACCTGCCGGAGCAGGAGCAGGACCGGGTGATCGCGGGGCTCCTGCGTCGGCTCTGGCGCCCGTCGCCCGCGCCGCACCCCTTCCGCCCGCTGTCGGCCCTGACGGCGTACTGGAGCCGGGAGACGCTGGCCGACGCCGCGTCGTGGCCCGACGCGGGGCTGGTGCGCGAGGGCCTGCGCCTCTTCCAGGAATTACCGCGCAGCGCGTCCACGGAGGTGCTGCTGGCGACCGACCTGCACGCGGGGAACGTGCTCCGGGCGCAGCGGGAGCCGTGGCTGGTCATCGACCCCAAGCCGTTCGTCGGGGATCCCGCCTACGACGCGACGCGGCACCTGTTCAACTGCCGGGCGAGGCTGCGCGCGGACCCGGACGGGACGATCCGACGCTTCGCGGAGCTGCTGGAGCTGAACCGCGAGCGCGTTCGCCTGTGGACGTTCGCCCGCGCCGCCGCCGAGCCGCGAGAGGAGTGGAAGGATGGCTCGATCGGAGGTGAGGCGTTTCACCCTTGTGCCACCTTTGCTGTAGAAATACACTCCTGTAGACTAGAACCTGCAGCACGCGATGCCCGTGGCCCGCGGGGCGCCGACAGCCAGGCAGCAGAAATACGCCCGCGCCCGGTCGCCCTCAATCGTGTGGGCCGACAAGGATGCCGCTCCCCCAGAACACCCGCGGCGGCCCGGCCTTCGGGTGATCGCGCCGTAGGGAGCGCCTTTCACGCCCCAGCGCATTTAGGCTCGTCTCATTCAGAGAAGGCTCCTGCTGAATCAAGCCCTCGGCTTCGGCCCTCGTGATCGGCAGGAGTGTCCAGTACTGCGGATCATTACCATCCTCCCAGTCAATCACCTCAGTGAAAATTGAGACGTACCGCTGATCACAGCGAGGGCAGGCGAGGATCGCGACGATGAAATGGGATTCGCCAATGAGCTCTTTCAGGCGACTGAGGCCGTCGCGAGCACCCCAGGCCGCGCGTGCGTCGGCGGGCCAGCAAAGGTCACAACCGAACTCCTGTGTCCGCATACGCCCTACCTCGCCAGCCTCGTCCGCGAGCGTTTTAGTAAGCCGCCCAACACCCTCAAGCTCAGGCGCAGTTGGCAGGAAACGCAAGTGCCGGCAGCGCGAGATGTCCCCGCCCCATCTACTCACCCCTGCGGCGAAACCATGCCCGGCCAACTGTCGCCTGCAGCGCTCTCGTTAGGCGGGCGAGTGGCAGATGTACCGCATGCGGTGTTCAGGAGGGATGTCTCTGCTGCGCGGCGCTACCTCAGCGGCTAGGGCACGGCCCCGATGGAGAAGCCCCCTCTCGGAGGCGCGTTTCGAAGCCTCTGGGGGCGGAGACCCAGACGAACTCGACCGGCTCTCGCCCGGTGTTGATGAAGCCATGGCGGACACCCTGGGGCACATACATTGTGGTGCCGGGGCGGAAGGGCACGGTGTCCTCGGCAATGACAGCACGGCCGCGCCCCCTAGTGAAGAAGATGATCTCATCCTCGTTCCTATGCCGACCGAAGTTCTGGGTCGTCAGTTCGGCTATGCCCATGACGAACCGCGTTGCGCCTGTGCGAACGGAGTCTACCTTGATCGTCACGGAGAGCTCGGGCGTGTCGCAAAACCTCAGGTGCTCGCCCTCGCCTGGCTGAATGATGTAGCGGTGGGGCCGGGCGGCGTAAGCAGGGATTCTCCCCTCGCGAGCCGTACAGGCGGCCAGTGCTAGAAGGAGCAGCAGAGAGAGCAGGCGCATCGAGTATTCTCCAGCGTGGAGGATGGACCTGAACGCCGCGAGCAGCGGCAGCCCGCCTAACGTGAACGCTTCAGGGGCAGAGGGCCTCATCGGACTTTCCGCATGAGAAGATGCTCGGCCCTCCGTCCCCTGCAAGCGGAGGTTAGGCCCGAGCATCGACCGGAGTGATCTACTCAGCGGAACTCCGTGCAGCGACCTCTCGGTCGAGGATCAGCAGGGCCGCGCGGTTGTCGCCCGCCATGCGCAGCCGCTCCACCATCCTTTCACCCGTGTTCTCTTCCTCCACCTGCTCGGTCAGGAACCACTGCAGTTGAACCTGCGTGGCGAAGTCGCCACATTCGGCCGCAAGCGCGTATATGCGATTGATCTGCTCGGATACCTTGCGCTCATGCTCCAACGCCTGCTCTGCGATGGAGAGAGGCGAGCCAAAGCTCGGGGGAGGAGCCTCAATAGCCCCGAGTTCCACGCGCGCACCCCGATTGAGCAGGTAATCAAAGAGGCGCATGGCATGCCCCTGTTCTTCCTTTGCCTGGAGACGCATCCAGCGCGCGAAGCCCTCCAGCGCCTCGGCCTCAAAGTGCGCGGCCATCCCCAGATAGAGATACGCGGCGTAGAACTCCCGATTGATCTGTTCGTTGATGGCTCTGCGGACGTCATCGTTCATGCTGCCTCCCTGCGGGAGCACCGTGACTGCGAACCCGACAGCCGAACGCGGGGCTGTCGGACGAACATGGACAGTGTACGCACTCCGGCTTCTGGCGGGAAGGGAACCCCTGTGGATGGCCTAACGCCCTCAAGCACAGGTGCGGTTGGCAGAAAGCGCAAGTGCCCGCGGCGCGCGAGGAGCTCACCCCCGCTCCTCAGCCCTGCGGCGAGACCATGCCCGGCCAACTGTCGCCTGCAGCGCCCTCGTTAGGCGCGCGGAAGGTGGGATGTGACTTTATGCGCGCCTGCGCCAGTAACCTGGACGGCGACGGTGGGGTGCGAGAGCCAAGATATAGATGCGCTCCTCCTCCTCGCGATAGACGACGCTGTAGGGAAAGCGCCGCACGAGCCAGCTCCGGAGTGCTCCCCGCACTGGAGTGCCCGCTTGGGGGTTCTCCCGTACGAACGTGACTGCTTGATCCACCGCA
This sequence comes from Longimicrobiaceae bacterium, assembly GCA_036260145.1. Classification (GTDB taxonomy): domain Bacteria; phylum Gemmatimonadota; class Gemmatimonadetes; order Longimicrobiales; family Longimicrobiaceae; genus JAFAYN01. The sequence goes on from DATAAL010000014.1 coordinate 8,299, forward strand.
TCGGTGAACTCCTGTGCCAGTCGGAGACTCCGCTTCGCGTAGAACTCGGCATCACTGGCAAATTCTGCCTCGGACCGCGGATGAAACCTGACGGGCTTCACCGCAGGCGGGAGCGGATATTCGCGAAGACTTCTTCAGCGGGCACCGATTCGACCGCGCCCGAGCGAAGTTCCTCGTAGCGGCGCTCGGCCTCATCGGCCCAGGCCTGTGCGATCTCGTCCTCTTCCTCCAGACTGGCGATCAGCACCTCAGCCAAGCGGGCCCGCTCATGGCTGGGCAGCCTCAGGACCTCGGCTTCAAGCTCTTGCACACTCATGGCAGCACCTCGTAGCTGGTGGTCACATCGAAAGATCGCACCGGAGTGAAGTGCCGACAACGGGTACGCACACTGCGCGCATAACTATGTATCAAGTAGCCAGATTTCAATTTAACATACAACCCAGATCACGCCCAAGCTACTGCAAGCACAACGCTTCAGCGAAATAGCAGAACTGCGAACCTGGCCAGACTTCCATCTAACCCACCGTAGTTACGCGTTCTGGCGTCCGCCAACCTCTGCCTGGTGCTTACCCTGCCGAAACTGGACAACTCGGATTCGGTCGTAATCTGTGTCCCGCCACACCCTCCCCGCAAGACGGATGAGCCCACCCAAGCTACTGGACCAGGTCCGCGAAGCAGCGCGCCTCCGGCACCTGAGCCTGAGGACCGAGCAGGCGTACGTCGGCTGGATCCGCCGCTTCGTGCTCTTCCGCGGCAAGCGCCATCCCCGCGAGATGGGCGCGGAGGAGATCCGGGGCTTCCTGTCGGACCTCGTCGTGCACCGCCGGGTCTCCGCTTCAACCCAGAACCAGGCGTTCTCCGCCCTGCTCTTCCTCTACCGGGGTGTGCTCAGGCTCCCGCTTCCACGAATCGAACAGGTCGAGTGCGCGCACCGCGCCCGCCGAGGTGCTGCTGGCGACCGACTTGCACGCGGGGAACGTGCTCCGGGCAGTGCGGGAGCCGTGGCTCGTCATCGACCCGAAGCCGTTCGTTGGGGATCCCGCCTACGATGCGACGCAGCACCTGTTCAACTGCCGGGCAAGGCTGCGCGCGGACCCGGACGGGACGATCCAGCGCTTCGCGGAGCTGCTGGAGCTGGACCCGGAGCGCGTTCGCCTGTGGACGTTCGCCCGCGCCGCCGCCGAGCCGCGGGACGATTGGAAGGATGACTCGATGGAGCTTGCGCGGGTACTGGTGCCGTAAATGTTCGCTCGCGAAGGTGCAGGGGCGCGGATGGTATGATCGTCGGGTCGGCGCTCAGGGTAGACCGGCGGTGGAGCGGGACGGTGGACCCGCGCGCTCCGAAGCGATTTATATGCCATTACAGGTGCATACGCCGGGTGTTATTGGGGATCACGTAATCTGTGTAACACCGGGACCTTGTAGTCCGTCGATAGTCGGCGGGCTCTTGTTACGCATATTGTGTGACGAACAATAGTGGTCACTCCGGAGGAATATGCCTTCGACGCCGGAGGAGTGCACTTGTGGTTCCCCGGTAGGCAACTGCGTACTCGAACTCCTGGGCGAGGGCATCTATGTACTTCGCAGTGGTGCCAGGCTCGAATCCCAACTCTTCATCGATCCGGGAGAACACGATAACGCGGCGATCCAGCCTGTTTCCGTGTGAGGCTATCCATGCTCCTAGATGCGCCTTGATATCATCGTCGTCAAAGGCCAGCACAGGCCGCTCCTGCGTCAGTTGCACAACAGCATTGTTCCTCTGAATAGGCCCCAATTTATTTATTACGCGGAGTATGTCAGTACACGCCGGATCAAGTGCAGCCCTTAGATTGCCATCCCTCCGACCTGCATCATAAGTAGCTGGTGTGATTCCTAAAAGATCGGATGGCAGGTGAAGGTCTTCTCCCCGTGGTACGACGAAGAACGTCCGCTCTGAACCCAATCGGCCGACAAATAGCCCGAATTCAAAAATTACATTGTCGCGAACGGCATTATGATCTTTGCCACGCATGGTCAGCACGTCGTTTGGTGAGAATACAAACACTCCGAAATCAAAGTGATTGAGCCAGCTGACGAGGTTCTCCAATGTGCTGCGGGACAACTCAAAAAGGCTCTGAGACCAGATTGTCACTTCCGCATCGTAGTCCAAGTTACTATGAATTGCCCTCGCAATCGGAAGAGCTTCTCGCGATGAGCCAACGAAAACTTTCGGCTTCACAGAGCCCTCTTGGGACGGGGTATTGGACCGGGTGCGAAGTGGAATACCGACGACCAAGAACAAGTTATACCGGACGCCCGAGGATTCAAGATATTCGTACATCCTTGCATTATACCCGCGCTCTCTGCACTCACACCAACCCTGCGCACCCCGAAAAGGTCGGCTCCATAACCTCTGCACTTCGTGTGGTGGCATCTCGCTCGTACGTGTGACAGGCAAGGACACTCTGCCGGCAACTCCCGACCGTGACGATCCGGGCGTGCCACTCGTCCTGCTCTGGGTATCCACTCAAACCGGAGAGGATCACATGATGATACGGAACATACTCATGTGGGGAAGGCTCGCAGCTCGCCCCTCCAGAACCGCCGGGGTGCTGCTACTCGCCCTGACGATCTCCTCGTGCCGCGACAACGGAACGGAGCCGTCTCCGGAGCCGGAACTGGTCAGCATAAGCATCGCCCCCACCTCCCTCAGTCTCACAGCTCCGTCGCCGAGGCTGGACATCGACATCGCCGCCCGGAGCAACACCTCCGACATCGACGTGGTGCGGTTCCACCTGAGGAAGCGGGGCGACGCGAGCTACGACCAGTTCTTCGGGGGCGGCCTGAACCTGAAATCCGGAACCCGGCGGGATGGTGTCTGGGGGTTTTCCGTCACCGGTCCGAGCGGTTTCCATGCGACGTTCAGGACTCCGGGAACGTACTACGTCACGGACCTCGAGCTGAGGGACGTGGACGGCAGGGCACGGACGTGGACGGAGGCGGAGCTGATCGCCGCGGGACACAGGACGGAGATCAGCATCGTCCAGTAGGCGTGGAGGGCGCACCCGGCAACCCGCGGCCGGCCGGGTCCTCGTCTGCGCCGGTGGAGCCCGCTCCAAACCAACGCTCCTGAACCACAGAGGGGCGGCCCCCGCGCCGGGGCCGCCCTTCTCGTTCCACGGCTGGTTCGGTGTAACAACTACCTCGCCGCCGCCAGCTCCTCCTTCTCCTTCTTCGCCGCCTCCACCAGCTTCTGCACCTCGTGCGGCGGCACCTCCTCGTAGGTGTGGAAGGTGCGCGTGTGCGTGGCCCGCCCCTGCGTCAGCGACCGCAGCGTGGTGGAGTACTTGTACAGCTCCGCCTGCGGCACCAGGGCACTGATCTTCTGGTTCCGCCCCGCGGAGTCGATCCCCAGGATCTGCCCGCGGCGCTGGTTCAGGTCGCCGATCACGTCGCCCAGGAACTCGTCGGGGGTGTAGACCTCCACCCGCATGATGGGCTCCAGGATCACCGGCTGCGCCTTCTCCGCCGCCTGCTGGAAGGCCATGGAGCCCGCCACCTTGAACGCCTGCTCGGAGCTGTCCACCGAGTGGTAGCTCCCGAAGAAGCACTCGGCCTCGAAGTCCACCACCGGATAGCCGGCCAGCACGCCGCGGACCGCCGCCTCCTGGATCCCCTTGTCCACCGCGGGGACGTACTTCCCGGGGATCACCCCGCCCACGATGGCGTCGGTGAACCGGTACCCCTCGCCCCGGTTGAGCGGCTTGAGACGGACGTGTGCGTCCCCGTACTGTCCGCGCCCCCCGGTCTGCTTCTTGTACTTCCCCTGCGCCTCGGCGATCCCCTTGATGGTCTCGCGGTAGGGGATGCGCGGCGCCCTGAGCTGCACCTCCACCCCGTACTTCCGCTTCAGCCGCTCCATCTGCACCTCCAGGTGCAGCTCGCCCAGCCCGCGGGCGATGGTCTGCCGCAGCTCGGGGATGTACTCCGCCGTGAAGCAGGGGTCCTCCTCGTGGAGCTTGTGCAGCCCCATCGACAGCTTGTCCTCCTCGCCGCGGGTGGCGGCCTCCACCGCGATGGCGATGTCGGACTCCGGGAACTGCACCCCCTCCAGCACCAGCGGGTGGTTGGGGGCGGAGAGCGTGTCGTTGGTGTGCGTGTCCCTGAGCTTCGCCACCACGCCGATGTCCCCGGCCCGCAGCTCCTCCACCTCTATCCGCTCCTTCCCCTGGGCGATGGAGAGGTGCGCCAGCTTCTCCGACTTGTCGCGGGTGGCGTTCAGCACCTCGTCGCCGCTCTTCAGGGAGCCGCCGAAGATCCGGAAGAAGGACAGCTCCCCCACGTGCGGCTCGCTGGTGGTCTTGAACACCAGGGCGCAGAAGGGGTCGGAGTTCAGGCCGCGCAGCTCCACCGTGTTCCCGGTGCGCCCCGTGGCCGTCTCGGCCGGGCGCTCCTGCGGGGAGGGCATCAGCTCCACGATCTCGGTCAGCAGCGTCCGCACCCCCCACTCGTGGTTGGGCGCGCCCACGAAGAGCGGGACCAGGTCGCCGCGCAGCATGGCCTGCTTGAGGGCGTGCAGCGCCTCCTCGCGGGTGATGGTGTCGCCCTCCAGGTAGTGCTCCAGCAGGTTGTCGTCGGTGGAGGCGATGGTCTCGATCAGCTCCTGGTAGTAGCGCTGCTCGACGTCGCGGTACTCGTCCGGGATCCCCGTCTCCTCGAACTGGTCCAGGTCCACCCCCGGCTTCACCAGCTGCGCCTTCTCGGTGAACAGGTTGATGATCCCCCGGAAGCCCTCGCCGGTCCCGATGGGGACCTCCACCGGGATCACCTTGGGGGTGAGGTGCTCCTTGATGTCCTGGAAGACCTGCTCGAAGTCCACGTTCTGCCGGTCCACCATGGTGACGAAGAGCAGGGTGGGGAGGTGCCGCTCCTGGAGCAGCTCCCACACCCGGTCCGTCCCCACCTCCACCCCGTTGGGGCCGGAGACCACGCAGATGGCGCCGTCGGCCACGCGGACGCCGGCCTTGGTCTCGCCCTGGAAGTCGAGGTAGCCGGGGGTGTCGATGAAGTTGATCTTGGTGTCCATCCACACAGCGTGCGCGACGGACACGTTCATGGAGATGCCGTGGCCGATCTCTTCGGGGGTGAACATCGTGAGGGCGGTGCCGTCGGCGCTCGATCCGTGCCTGCGCGAGGAGCCCGCCACGTGGCAGCAGGCATCCACCAGGGTCGTCTTCCCCGCTCCGCCGTGCCCGACGACCACGACGTTGCGGATCCGGTCCGTTGTAAACGAGGCGGCTGACGCCATGACGCACCTCCTTGAGGGGATGTGGAGGGAACCACCAACCGGTGGGCAGTGGGCAAGTTGCCCGGCCGCGGGACGATGCGTCAAGGGCTTCGTTCTGCGGCGGGACCCTGCGCACGGCGGCGCCGCGTGATGCAAAAAACGTACGTATCCCCTCCGGAGACGCTCCGCGGCCTCGCGCGGGGAGAAGCGCCCCTCTCCTCCCCCGCCGCACGGTGCACGGACGCCCGGGAGCGCGTACCTTGCGTGGTGTCCGCCGGACGGCCGTCCGACCCACCGCAGCGGAAGAGGGGAGAGGCGATGAGCATTCTCGGGATCCACCACGTGCCGGGCTGCGGCTCCTGACGGGCAGACGGTGGAGGTCGCGACCCGGGGACGCAGGTTCACCATGGACGGGGAGGGAGCATGAACGGACCGCACCAGGGGCAGCGCGTGGGGACCGCCGGGGTTCCGCTCGCGGAGGCCCGGGCGGCGATGGTGATGGTGCACGGGCGGGGAGCCAGCGCGGAGGACATCCTCACGCTGGTGCCGGCGCTCGACCGGCCGGAGTTCGCGTACCTGGCCCCGCAGGCGGCGGGGAACACCTGGTACCCCAACAGCTTCATGGCGCCGATCCCCAGCAACGAGCCCGGGATCTCCTCGGGGATGCAGGCCATCCGCGATCTGCTGGCGCGGGTGGAGGCCGCCGGGATCCCGCCGGAGCGGACGATGCTCCTGGGATTCTCGCAGGGGGCGTGTCTGTCGCTGGAGTTCGCGGCGCGCCACTCCCGGCGCTACGGCGGGGTGGCGGGGCTGAGCGGGGGGCTGATCGGCCCGGATGGGACCCCGCGCGACTACGCCGGCTCGCTGGACGGGACCCCGGTCTTCCTGGGGTGCAGCGACGTGGACTTCCACATCCCGGCCAGGCGGGTGGAATTCTCGGCGCGGGTGCTGGAGGGGCTCGGCGCTGAGGTGACCCTGCGCCTCTACCCCGGAATGGGGCACCTGGTCAACGAGGACGAGATCGCGCAGGTGCAGGCCCTGATGGACCGGGTCCTTGGCTCCTGACCGAGCCGGGGCGGAGGCGGATTGGCCGGGTCATCCAAGGCACCGATCCGTTGGGAGGCGCAGCCTGGAGATCGTGCGGATCTGCTGGGGCATGACAATGCTGGCAACCCCGGTCCCGACCACCTCGGCAGCAATGCAGGCAGTTGCGTGAGAGATGCGCGCACTCCGGCCCCCGCGCCAGCGGGGGACACGCCCAAGCCGTGCCGTTGCAGTTCAAACAAGCAGTCCAGCAATCGCTAGAGACGCGGAAGTTGCCGCACGATCACCCTCTGCACCCCCAGGTCGTCCCGCTCCACGTACGCCACCCGCCCCGAGGGGCTGAACGCCTGCGGGAGACGCTGCCCGGTGATCGTCCCCAGGTAGCGCCCCTCCGCCGTCACCAGGTCGATGGGACCCGGCTCCCCCCACACCCGCCCCGTCCGCTCGATCCAGAGCCGTCCGGCGTGGTCCACCCGCAGGTTCTGGATGGCCGGAATGGTCTCCGCGAACTCCATCTCCCGGATCTGCTCCTCGATCTGCTCCCGGGAAGGAGCCATGGGCCGGGGTGCGCGCCCCCCTCCCCCGCCCGGCCCGCCGACGGTGACCATCCGCATTCCCTCCCCGCTCCGCAGGGCCTCACGGCGCCGGTCGCGCTCCCGCTCGCGGTCGGCCTCCGTCACCTTCCGCACCCGCATCGGCTTCTGGATGTAGCGCACCAGCCGCCCGTTGGCGTCCAGCACCCTGACGGTGTACCCCGCGGTGTGCGACACCGCCAGGCCGCCGCCGGGGAGCACCCCCCAGTTGAGCTCCGGGGAGAAGGCCGGCGGCCCCGAGACGCGGAACGACACCCGCTGCCCTCCGCCCCGCCCGGGGCTCGCCGACTGCTGGGTGCGCAGCTCCGACGGGGCGTCGAAGAGCCGGACGGGCTTCGCCCCGGCGGTGAAGGACTGCCAGACGATGGGCAGGGAGCGGATGGTCTGGACCCGTGGCCCGCCATTCATCCGCATCCCCAGCGCCGGACGCATCGGGCTCACCACGCCGCCGCGGGGGTGCGCCGCCAGCTCCGAGCCCCCGAGCATGGGCATCCACTCCTCGCCGAAGGAGACGCTGCGCAGGTACCTCCCATCGCGCCCGAAGAGGGAGTACGAGCGGTGCCCCAGGTCGCCCACGGCGAGCGTCCCGTCGGCGAGCACCGCCAGGCTCACCGGGACCAGGAACTCCCCCGGCCCCCCGCCCTGCTTCCCCACCTGGCGCACGAACTTCCCGGTGCGGTCGAACACCAGCACGCGATGGCCTCCCCCGTCCAGGACGTACAGGTTGTCGTTGCGGTCGAACGCTACCTGCTCCACCCCGGAGAACATCTCCCAGTCCCGCCCCTCCTCCACGCCGATGGCGAACACCGGCGTGGTGCGGAGGGCCAGGGGGGTGTCGCGCTCGGGGATGCGGACGGTCTGCTGGGCGTACGCGGCCGGGGCGGCCAGGAGCGCCGCGAGCGCGGCGCTACGAAGAACGGCACTGCGCATGGTTCACCGCCTGGTTCGCTGTGAGGTCGGGGCGCGGGGCGGGAAGATCCTCCCGCGCGGGGTTGTCCTGGCAATTGGATGCGGTGCCGGGACGAAGGGTTGCCCGGGGTGGCACGCCCCCTGCCGTGGTACCGGCGTCTTTTCCGTTCAAGACCAAGCGACAACTACGGATACAGGCAGATACAGGTGACCAAGAAGCAGCCGGTCTGGCGCGACTACCCGGGCGAGGAGGACGGGAGGGAGCACACCGTCGTGGGGACGGTGAAGGTGCTGGAGGGGTTCCACTCCCCGCAGCTCGACAACCGCCGGGACATCTTCGCCTACCTCCCTCCGTCGTACGGGAGCGGGGAGCGGCGGTACCCGGTGATCTACATGCACGACGGGCAGAACCTGTTCGACCGGGCCACCAGCTTCGGCGAGGAGTGGGAGGTGGACCAGACCCTGGAGGCCGCCGCGGAGGAGGGGCTGGAGGCCATCGTGATCGGGATCTCCAACCTGGGGGAGAAGCGGCTGGACGAGTACTCCCCGTGGGAGGAGCCCAAACACGGGGCCGGGGGCCGGGGGGACGACTACCTGGCCTTCATCGTGGAGACGCTGAAGCCGGTGGTGGATCGCGACTTCCGCACCCTGCCGGAGCGGGAGCACACCGGGATCGCGGGGTCGTCCATGGGGGGGCTGATCTCCCTGTACGGCTTCTTTCACCGTCCCGAGACCTTCGGGTTCACGGGGGTGATGAGCCCGGCGCTCTGGTACGGGGAGCGGAAGATCTTCGACTACGTGGAGGCGGCGCCCTTCACCGGGGGGAAGATCTACGTGGACGTGGGAACACGGGAAGGGCGCGAGGAGCTGGCCGACGTGCGGCGGCTGCGCGACATCCTGGTGGAGAAGGGATACCGCAAGGGGAAGGACTTCCTGTACGTGGTGGAGATGGGGGGCGCGCACAACGAGCAGGCGTGGGCGCGGCGGCTGCGGCAGGAGATGCAGTTCCTGCTGGGGGCTCCCGCCTCGAAGCCCGTGGAGGCGGGGCGATAGAACGGCAGGGTCTCTCCCATGGGAGAGACCCAGCCGTTGCTCCCCTCTCCCGGGATCGGGAGAGGGTGGCGAGCCCGAGGAGGGCTCTACGCCGCCGCCCGCGCCCGGCCCGTGTGGAACTCGCGCGAGGCCTGGATAAACTCCTCGAACAGGCGGAGCGTCCCCGCGTCGGTCTCCATCAGCATCTCCGGGTGCCACTGCACCCCCACCTGGAAC
>DATAAL010000015.1:0-2341 GCA_036260145.1 Longimicrobiaceae bacterium
CGCCGCGCCGGGGGTGCGCCGGACCTGCGCCTCGAACAGCTCGTGCAGGCACGAGGAGCTGGGGTACGCCGCCCCGGTCGCGTTCCACTCCTCCACCACCCGGCGCCGCTCGCCCTCCGGCAGGATCGGCAGCTGCGCCACCGCGCGGCCGTCGTCGGCGACCATCCCTTCCAGCACCCGCCGCAGGTAGCCGACGTAGCGCTCCACCGTCTCCCGCTCGAACAGCGAGGTCGCGTACGTGAGCCCGCCCGTGATCCGGCCGCGCCCCTCCCGGAGCGTAAGCGACAGGTCGAACTTGGCCGTCTCCCGCGACGTCCCCTGCACCGGGAGGAGCTCCAGTCCCGGCAGGTCCAGGCGGCCCCGGGGCGTGTTCTGCCAGGTGAACATCACCTGGAAGAGCGGGGTGTGCGTGAGGCTGCGCACCGTCTGCACCCGCTCGACCACCTGCTCGAAGGGGATGTCCTGATGCTGCTGCGACGCAAGCGCCCGCTCCCGCACCCGCGCCAGCACCTCCGCCACGCTGGGCGAGCCCGTCAGCTCCACCCGTAGCGCCAGGGTGTTGACGAAGAAGCCGATCAGCCCCTCGATCTCCCGCTGCCCCCGGTTGGCTGTCGGCGTCCCGACGACCACGTCCTCCTGCCCCGAGAGCCGGCTCAGGACCGTGGCCCACCCGGCCAGGAGCGTCATGAAGAGTGTCGTCCCGTGTCGCGCGCTCAGCGCCCCGAGTCCCGTGGTCAGCTCCTCGTCCAGGACCACGGGGACCGACGCGCCCGCATGGTCCTGCCGCGCCGGTCGCGGCCGGTCGGTAGGCAGCTCCAGTACCTCCGGCGCACCCGAGAGGGTGCGGGTCCAGTACTCCGACTGCGCTTCCAGCACCTCGCCGTCCACCCAGCGCCGCTGCCACGCCACGTAGTCCGCGTACTGCACCGGAAGCGGTGGCAGCGGATTGGGCTCGCCGCTCCGGTAGGCTCCGTAGAGCGCGCTCAGCTCCCGCGTGAGCACCGCCGTAGACCACGCGTCCGCCACGATGTGGTGCATGGTCACCACGAGCACGTGGTCGTCCACCGCCTGCCGGATCAGGCGGCCGCGGATCAGCGGGCCGCGCTCCAGGTCGAATGGCGCGTTCACCTCCTCGCCGATCAGGCGCCGGAGCTCTCCCTCCGCCTCTGCGTGGTCTGCCAGGTCGTGCTCCACCAGCCGGAACGCGCTGTCGTCCGCGCGCGCGATCCGCTGCTCCGGCTCGCCGTCGGCCACCCCGAACGTGGTCCGCAGCGCCTCGTGGCGCGCCACGATCCGGTCCAGGGCGCGGATCAGCGCCGCGCGGTCCAGCTCGCCCCGGAGGCGGAGCAGCTTCGGGATGTGGTACGCGGCGCCCATCCCCCCGAGCTGCTCCAGGAACCAGAGCCGCTGCTGCGCGAACGACAGCGCCAGGCGCCCGCCCCGGTCCACCGGCTCGATCGCCGGCAGCCGGACCGAGCTGCGCCGGAGCTTCGCGGCACGCGCCAGCCTCAGGAGTTCTTCCTGTTCAGCGACCGTGGGTGTGGGCGTCATACACGAGAGCGGTGGTTGCGAGAGATGGCCGCACCGTCACGAACCGGTCGCCGGGCGGGAGTCGTGGCCGGGGAGGATGGAGGCGCGGGCGAATCGCGGAGGGCGCCGCCGACGGGGCTTCCGCAGCGGCGGCGGCCGGCGTCTCGCCCCGCGAGGGGTTCCGGCCCGACGTCACCCGGGTGCGGGCCGGCCGATCATTGAGGCGAGGAGCGCGAGGTCCCCGGCGTCGAACTGGGCGAACTGGGCGTCGCGAACCCGCTGGCCGAGCGCCGACAGGATGGGCGCGTCGAAGACGTCCCGCAGGGCCAGATCGACGTCCAGGTCCTGCCTGACCCGGAGCACGAGCTTGGTCGCCAGGATCGAGTGACCACCCAGCTCGAAGAAGTGGTCGTGGCGCCCTACCCGCTCCACGCCCAGGATCTCCGACCAGAGCGCCGCCAGCGTCTCCTCCGTCTCCCCCTCCGGCGCCTCGTAGCCCCCCCGCGCGAACGCCTCCCCCCCGGGCGCCGGAAGCGCCTTCCGGTCCACCTTCCCGTTCGGCGTCAGCGGCAGCCTCTCCAGCGCCACGTACGCCGCAGGAACCATGTGCTCCGGAAGACGCCCGGAGAGGTGCTCCCGAAGCCCCTCGACCTCCACCGCCGCCCCGGCCACGTAGTATGCCACCAGCCGCTTGTCCCCGGAGGTGTCCTCGCGCGCCACCACCACCGCCTCGCGCACGGAGCCGTGCTCGGCCAGCCGCGCCTCGATCTCCCCCAGCTCGATCCGGTACCCCCGCACCTTCACCTGGAAG
>DATAAL010000016.1:0-2771 GCA_036260145.1 Longimicrobiaceae bacterium
CCGCCCCGGGCGGTGGCGCAGCTCCGCGGCCGCCAGACGGAGGATCATGCGCCTCCGGGAGCGTCCCCGGCCGGGCGGGTGCTAGGGACGCCCGTCACCCGTCCCCCCCTCCCGCGCCACATCCGAGAACCGGTCCAGCACGCGCGGATCGAGCATCACCTCGCGGTACGCCTGCAGGATCTCGGCGTAGGCGTTCAGCCGCCAGTCCGCCTCCTTCCTCGCGTGGAACCAGACCGCCCCCACGACCCTGGGGTGCTCGATCATCTGCCGGTAGGCGCTGCGGACCCAGCCGCCCCGCCTCAGGTGGGCCGGGTCCGGCTCGGAGGCGAGCTCGGACAGGATGATCGGCTTGTCCGGGAAGCGCCGCACCATGTCCGGGAGCGTGTGGTCCCCCGGCGTGCCGCTGAAGATCTCCTCGAAGGTCTGCCACTTCTGGTGCCACACCGACGGTCCGTTGAAGCCGTGCAGCCCCAGGTAGTCCACGTACTCGTTGCCCGGGTAGTAGTGGCCGTACCAGTTCCAGTGCGCCGGCCCCGGCGCGCCCCCGGTCACGGGGTTCCCCGTGTTGGGGCTCCACACCCAGCGGACGTTCTGCGCCCCCTCGCGGCGGAAGATGTCCACCATCCGCCGCCAGGCGGCGACGTACCGCTGGGGCGCGTTGGCCGCCAGGCCGTTGTCCACGCCCTGCCACCGGTACCCCCACCTCCCGTTCATCTCCCATCCCGGCTCCACCAGGACCACCGCGCCCAGGTCGCGCAGGTGGCGGGCGATGCGGGTCAGCTCGTCGTCCGCGTTTCCGGAGGTGACCGCCCGCAGCAGGCTGTCGGTGGGGACGTTCGAGGTCCAGGCCGGCGCCAGCGCGACGAAGTTGGTGGCGCCCGCCTGCTGTACCAGCCGTAGCTGGCGCCCCGCCCACCCCGAGGGGGAGAAGTCGGCCGAGAAGGCGTGGAAGGTCTTCACCAGCGCCGGCCGCTTTCCCGTCATCGCCGTGAAGTCGCGGATCGAGCGGTCGATCACCTCCGTCCGGCTCTCCGCGTCGCCCAGGAACACTCCGGCGAAGAAGGGGCGGCCGCCCGGAGCGAAAACGCGTCCCGGCAGCGATGCCGGGGCGGGCGTCCTCCCGGCCGTCTCCGGAGCGTCCCTCACGTTCGACCGGGCGGGGGCGGCCGTCTGCCCAGGCGCGCCCTCCGCCTCCGGACCCGCGGCGCCGCCGGGGGTGGCGGGGCTGCCGGGGTTGGGCTCGGAGGCCACCAGCATGGACTGGATCCTCCACGCCCCGTCGGCCTGCCGCTCCCAGACGGTGGTGTAGCTCCCCAGGTCCACCATGAGGCGCCCGCGCCCGTCCGGCTTCCGGATCAGGTGGCGGTACCGGCCCATCAGGTAGATGATGCGCCCGCTCGCGCCGATCGCCCGGCGGTCGAAGGTCACCTCCCCGAAGGAGACCATCCGCCTCCACCACCCGAGGATCGCCGCGCGGCCGCGGTGCAGCTCGCCGTAGCGCCCCATCAGGATGGCGTCCTCGGCGAAGTACGGACCCAGGGGGGCCACGTCCGGGTTGGTGGTGGCCCACCGCCTCCGGTCCATCAGCAGCGAGCGGAAGGCGTGCATCGCGGCGGTGTCCCGCCCGGTGAGCAGCGCGCGGTCCAGGTTGGGGCTGACGGCGACCGGATCCTGCGCCTCCACCGCGGTGAGCGGGAGGAGGAGAGCGCAGGAGGCCAGGGCCAGGGAGAGGCGGATTACACGGAGCATGACGATGTCCTTTCGGATTGCGGGGCGGAGTCGCGCATGCCAGGACCGTGCCGCCGTCATGTCGGCTCCGGCGGAACATGCACTTCTCCGCGGTGCGCTCCTTTCCGCCTGTCGCTCACGACGAGCCCGTCCGCCATCTCCATCACGCGGTGAGCGTGGCGGGCCACGGAGGCGTCGTGCGTCACGACCACCAGGGTGGTCCCGTCCGCGTTGACGCGCTCAAACAGGGCGATGATCCCGTCCCCGGTGCGGCGGTCCAGCTCCCCCGTGGGCTCGTCCGCGAAGAGGAGCTTCGGACGGTTGGCGAGGGCCCGGGCGATGGCCACCCGCTGCTGCTCCCCGCCGGAGAGGTGCGGCGGACGGTGCCCCAGGCGGTGTCCCAGCCCCACGTACTCCAGAAGCTCCCGGGCGCGCTCCCGCCGCTCCCGCTTCGGCACCCCGGCCTCGGCCAGGGGGAGCTCCACGTTCTCCACCGCGGTGAGCACCGCCAGGAGGTGGAAGCGCTGGAAGATGAAGCCCACCTCGCGCAGCCGGAGCCGGGAGCGCTCTCCCTCCTTCAGCGCGCCGAGATCCCGTCCCAGGAGGCGCACCGTCCCGGAGGTCGGCGGGTCGATCCCGGCCAGCACGTTGAGCAGAGAGCTCTTCCCGCACCCCGAGGGTCCCACGATGGCGACCATCTCCCCGGCCTCCACCTCCAGGTCCACCCCCCGGAGCGCGTGGACGGAGTCGCCCTGGTAGGGGTACTCCTTGACGATCCCGCGCGCCTCGATCACCCGGCTCATCGTGTCGTGTTGCTTGTGCGATGTCGTTTGGGACCGCTACTGAGCCCCGGAAACAGCCCCGGGTCTCCCTCCGCACGTCTTTCTATGGGTACGGCGAACGGCACCCCCCACACCCCCGGCCGGGCTTCCGGCTCCCAGGCACTCGGAGGGCACCCTCACCGTGGAGATGTCCCTCCCCCGTTCCGGGGGAGGGTGGCGAGCCTGCGAGCCGGGTGGGGGCTACCGCCGCGCCACGTGGAT
>DATAAL010000017.1:0-9457 GCA_036260145.1 Longimicrobiaceae bacterium
GCGAGAGGTGGCACCGTCCCTTCGCTATGCTCCCCCTTCCCCCTGCAGGCGGGGGGAAGGGGGTCGGGGGGTTAGGGGGGCCACCACCACCGCGCGTCGCCGTCCTCCCATTCCCTCCTATCGGCCAGCCCTTCCATGAGCCCCTGGCTCCTCCTGGTCGCCAGCTACCTCCTGGGCTCCGTTCCGGCCAGCTACATCGCGGGGCGGCTGGCGCGCGGGATCGACCTGCGCGAGCACGGGAGCGGGAACCTGGGCGCCACCAACACCTTTCGGGTCCTGGGCCCGCACGTCGCCGCGCCGGTGATGGTGTTCGACGTCCTCAAGGGGTTCGCTCCCGCCCGGTTCTTCCCCCTGTGGGACTCCTCCCCCGACTGGCGCTGGGCGCTGGGCTACGGCGCGGCTGCCATCGTGGGGCACGTGTTCTCGCTCTACATGCGCTTCCGCGGGGGGAAGGGTGTGGCGACCGGGGCGGGGGTGTTCCTGGCACTGGCCCCCGCGGCGGTGGGGATCGCCTCCGGCGTCTGGCTCACTACCCTGTGGCTGGCACGGATGGTCTCCCTGGCCTCGATCCTGGCCGCGCTCGCGGTGGTTCCCCTCCTGTGGCTGACCACGGACCGCGCGGAGGTCCGGGTCCTGGGGGTGGCGGTAGCCGGGTTCATCGTCTTTGCGCACCGTGCCAACGTGGGCCGGATCATGCGCGGGGAGGAGCACCGCTTCGGCAAGCGGGCGGCGGAGCACCCCGCGGAGACCACGGTGGCCGCCGCGGCGGCGGTCGCGGACGCGGAGGAGCCGGCGTGAGCGCGGGGAGGGTGGCGGTGGTCGGAGCGGGGAGCTGGGGGACGGCGCTGGCGAACCTCCTGGCCCGCAAGGGGGTGCCCACGAGGCTCTGGTCGCACGAGCCCGAGGTGGCGGAGGCCATCGAGCGGGAGCACGTCAACCCCCGCTACCTGTCGGAGGTTCCGCTGGACCCCCGTCTCCGGGCCACGCCGGAGATGGCCGAGGCGGTGGAGGGGGCGGAGGTGGTGGTGTCCGTCAGCCCCTCGCACGTGGTGCGGCAGGTGATGTCGAGCGCCGTCCCCTTCATGCGCCCCGACGCGCTCGTGGTGAGCGCCTCCAAGGGGATCGAGCAGGACACGCTGAAGACCATGGACGGGGTGCTCGGGGAGGTCCTTCCACCGGAGGCGGCGCGGGGCGCGACCTACCTCTCGGGTCCGAGCTTCGCGCTCGAGGTGGGGCGGGGGCAGCCGACCGCGGTCACGATCGCCTCGCACCTGGATGCGTCCGCCGTGCGCGCGCAGGAGCTCTTCCAGACGGACTACTTCCGGGTCTACACCAGCCGTGACGTGCCGGGAGTGGAGCTGGGCGGGGCTCTCAAGAACGTGATCGCCATCGCGGCGGGGGTGGTGGAGGGACTGGGGTTCGGGAACAACACCCGCGCCGCGCTCATCACCCGGGGGCTGGCGGAGATCACCCGGTTGGGCGTCGCCCTGGGCGCCGACCCGCTGACCTTCGCGGGGCTGGCGGGGATGGGCGACCTGATCCTGACCTGCACCGGCGCGCTGAGCCGCAACCGCTCCGTAGGGCTGGAGCTGGGGCAGGGGAGGACGCTGGAGGCGATCCTGGGGGGGATGACACAGGTGGCGGAGGGGGTGCGGACGGCGCGGTCCGCGCGCGATCTCGCGCGCCGTACGGGGATCGAGATGCCGATCGTGCAGGAGGTCCACGCGGTGCTCTTCGAGGGACGCTCGCCCCGCGAGGCGGCGGAGCGGCTGATGCTGCGCGAGCCGAAGGCGGAGCAGTGGCGATGACGCGTCGCACTCCGCAGCGCGAGTTCTACTCCATCGGCGAGGTGTGCGAGCTGCTGGGGCTGAAGCCGCACGTGCTCCGCTACTGGGAGACGCAGTTCGACGCCTTCTCCCCCGCCAAGAACCGGCAGGGGAACCGCGTGTACCGTCCGCGCGACCTGGAGCTGATCGCCCTGATCCGGCGCCTGGTGCACGAGGAGGGGTACACCATCGAGGGCGCGCGCCGCCGCATCGAGGAGCTGCGCGGGGCCGGCGGGATGCCGGAGGAGTCCGGACGCGCGCTGGAGCGGTCGGTGCTGCGCTCGCTCCGCGAGGAGCTGGAGGAGATCCTGCGGGTGCTGGGGCCGGCTCCCGGTTGACCGCGCACCGGGATCCGCGGCCCGCGCCGCTCGGAGCCCACGAGAGCGAGACTTACAGCAGGGTCCGGCATGCTGATCCTTTGCACCAATGACGACGGGTACCTGGCGCTCGGGCTGGAGGTCCTGGCCGGGGCGGCGCGCAGCATCGGGGAGGTGCGGATCGTGGCGCCGGACCGGGAGCAGAGCGCCACCTCGCACTCGCTCACCATGCACCATCCGCTCCGCGCGCGGCGGGTACGCGAGGGGGTGGAGCACGTGGACGGGACCCCCACCGACTGCGTGGCGCTGGCGGTGGGAGCGCTCCTGGACCGCCGGCCGGACTTCGTCCTTTCCGGGATCAACCACGGTCCCAACATGGGCGAGGACGTGCTGTACTCGGGGACGGTGGCCGGGGCGATGGAGGCCACGATCCTCGGGATTCCGGCGGTCGCGGTGTCGTTCGTGGGGCGGGAGCCGGAGGGGATCCGGGAGTACGGGCCCCTGCTGGAGCGGCTCCTCCCCCAGATCCTCCTGCGCGGCGACTTCCCCGCCGAGACGCTCCTCAACGTCAACCTCCCGGACATCGACCCCACCGGGGTGAAGGGGGTGCGGATCACCCGCCTGGCCCGCCGCGTCTACTCCGATTCCATCGCCCGCGGGACCGACCCGTTCGGACGCGAGTACTTCTGGGTGGGCGGGGGAGTGGTGGAGTGGTCGGCACCCGAGGGGACCGACTTCCACGCCGTGGCGAACGGGTACATCTCCGTCACGCCGCTCCACCTGGACCTGACCAACCACGCCCTGCTGGCCGACGTGGCGGGGTGGGAGCTCTCCCCGTGAGCGGAGACCGCTTCGTCGCGCAGCGCCGTGCCCTGATCGGGAGGATGCAGGAGCGCGGGATCCGCGACCTGGAGGTCCTGCACGCCTTCGACCGGGTCCCCCGCCACGAGTTCCTCCCGCAGGCGGTGTGGCACCGGGCGTACGAGGACGCGGCGGTCCCCATCGGCTTCGGGCAGACGGCGTCGCAGCCCTCGCTCCAGGCCTTCTACATGCAGACCCTCCAGCTCCATCCCGACGACAGGGTGCTGGAGATCGGCACGGGGTCCGGGTTCCAGACGGCGGTCCTCGCCATGCTGGTGGACCGGGTGTACTCGGTGGAGCGGATCCGGGAGCTGTCGATCCGCGCCCGCGAGGCGCTGGACCGGCTGCGGATCTCCAACGTGGCGCTCCTGGTGGGGGACGGGACGATCGGGTGGAGCCGCTACGCCCCGTACGACGCCATCCTGGTCTCGGCGGCCGGCCCGGAGATCCCGATCCCCCTGGTGGAGCAGCTCGCGGTCGGCGGGCGGATGCTGGTCCCCATCGGCGGCCGGGAAGGGCAGCGGCTGATGCTGGTGCGCCGCACTCCGCAGGGGATCGAGTCGGAGGAGGTCCTGGACGTCACCTTCGTCCCGCTCCTGGGGCGCTTCGGATGGGCGGAGCGGGGCGGACCCGGCCGCGGGGGGTGAGGGGCCACTCCGACTTCGTTGACAGGGTCCCGGGGCGCGACGTAGCTTGCGCCTCCTCCCCACGCACCGGCGCCGCTCCGGCGGCCTCGTTCCCGTTCCACCGTCACCCGTCTTCCGGGATGTGCCGATGACCGCTTCTCCTGGAGATCAGTCCGAGGATCGCCGTCCGCTCCCCCCCTTCGCGCCCGCGCTCTCCCGGCCCACGCCGGGCGTGCCGTCCGCGGGTGCGGGCGGGTCGCCGTTCCCTCCGTTCGCGCCCTTCGTGCGGCCGCCCGAGCCCGCCGCGTCCGCCCCGGCGGAGCCGGCGGCGCCGAGCGCTTCCCGGGTGATCGAGGAGTACGCGCCCGCAGTGGGGGAGCAGAGCGCGCCCGTGACGGAGCCGGAGGAGGAGTGGATGCCCTGGGAGGAGGAGGCGACACCCGCCGCGGAGGTGCCGGTAGACGCAGGTGGGGGAGAGGAGGAGGCTTTCCCCTGGATCGCCACGGACGAGACGGGTGCGGCGCCCGCTTCCGCGGCGGAGTCGACCGTCACCGGCGAAGAGGCGCAGCCGGGGGCCGCTGTGGATGAAGGAGAGCTCCCGGGGTGGCTGAGCTGGGCGGACGAAGAGGAGGAGGCGGCACCCGTCTTCACCGGCGCGGAGTCTGCCGCTCCCGTGACCGCCGCGGAGCCGACCGTACCCGAGGAGAGCACGGCTCTCCCGGTCGAGGTAGAGGGTCCGGGATCCGAAGTCATGGAGCCCTGGGCAGAGCCTGCCACCGAGGCAGCTCCAGAGCCGGCCGGTGCCGCCACGATCGCTGCGCCTGAGGTGACGCCCGACGTCGAGGGCGTATTCGCGGCGAGCGAGGCCGCGGCGGTGGAGGAGGCGTACTCGGCTCCAGCCGTCGAGTACGGTGCGGAGGAATCGTCCGGGGAGCCTGTCGCTGCCACAGCGGGGGACGCGCGCGGGGCGCATGCGGACGCCTTCGCCGAGGTCGCGGACCGGCTGGAGCGGATCGTCCGCTCGCTCCGGGAGAACCCGTCCGAGGTGCTGGCGGGCGGGGAGGGGCGGGATCCGCTGGAACTTCTGGTCACCGGGTTCGTGCTGGGATACGCGCAGGGGCGCAACCGCGGCGCCTGACGGCGCTCCTACCCGGGAGGGACCGGCCCGACGGGTCGGTCCCTCCTTTCCTTTTCCGGCTCAGGGGACGAGCAGCACCTTCCCCGTGGTCTTCCGCGCCTCCAGTACGCGGTGCGCCTCCGCCGCGTCCGCCAGCGCATAAGCACGGTCCACACGGACGCGGAGGGACCCGTCACCGATCCACCCGAACAGGTCCGACGTGCGGGCGACCAGCTCCTCACGCGTCGCCGTGTAGTGCCCCAACGTGGGGCGCGTCAGGAAGAGCGACCCCTTCCGGTTGAGCACCTGCGGGTCCAGCGGAGGCACCGGCCCGCTCGACTGTCCGAAGAGCACCAGCATCCCCCGCGGTGTCAGGGAGTCCAGACTCCCCGCGAAGGTGGTCTTCCCCACCGAGTCGTACACCACCTGCACCCCTCGCCCGTCCGTCAGCCGCCGCACCTCGGCCACGAAGTCCTGCTCGGTGTAAAGGATGACCTCGTGCGCCCCCGCCTCGCGCGCGAGCGCGGCCTTCTCCGGTGTGGACACGGTGCCGATCACCCGCGCTCCTCGCCGCGCCGCGATCTGGCAGAGGAGGAGGCCCACCCCGCCCGCGGCGGCGTGGACCAGGCAGGTGTCGCCCGGGGAGAGCGGGTAGGTGGAGGTGGCGAGGTAGTGCGCGGTGAGTCCCTGGAGCATGACCGCGGCCCCGGTCCGTGCATCCACTTCCTCGGGGAGCACGACGAGCTGTTCCGCCGGTGCGACCGCGAGCTCCGCGTACGAGCCGCGCAGCCCCACGGACGCCACCCGGTCGCCGACGCGGACCGAGGTGACTCCCTCCCCGACCGCCGCCACCGTCCCCGCCCCCTCGCTCCCTGGGGTGTAGGGGAGCGGCATGGGGTAGAGCCCCTTCCGCTGGTAGATCTCGATGAAGTTCACCCCGGCGGCCTCGACGCGCACCAGCGCCTCGCCCGGGCCGGGGCGCGGGTCGTCGACCTCTTCCGGCCGGAGCACGTCGGCCTCGCCCGGCCCGTGGATCCGGATCGCTCTCATGGGACGTTTCCTGTGCAGCGTGCTGTGGGAAGGCACCTCGTCGGCGCCGTCGACAACCGCCGGACGGCCGGCGGCGGGCCCCAATGTATCCGGCGCCCACCGGACATCGCAATGTGCCCGGTGACGTGGTCCGGTCGATCCGTCGGTGGTGCCGGGAGACGCATCCTTACGGATGTTGTGGCCCGGCCCGTGTGCTCCGGTCCACCTCTATTCACCGGGCGAGGTCGGAAGCCGCTCGAGGAGGTGGCGGAACCAGGGGGTGTACCGCTCCGCCGCGTCCGCGATCTCCCGCCGGACACGATCCAGGGGCACCCACGACCAGTCCTCCACCTCCTCCGGATCGGGGTGGGGATCGCCGTCATAGCGCCCGACGAACAGGTGGTCGTACTCGTGCTCCGCGAGGCCGCCGCGCAGCTCCGCCCGATAGCGGAACCCGCAGATCCACTCCAGGTCGCAGTCGAGTCCCATCTCTTCCCGCAGGCGGCGCCGGGCCGCGAGCGCGGTGTCCTCCCCCGGGCGCGGGTGGCCGCAGCAGGTGTTCGACCAGAGCCCGCCGGAGTGGTACTTCTCCGCCGCGCGGCGCTGCAGGAGGACCTCTCCCCGGCGGTTGAACACCACCACGGAGAAGGCGCGGTGCAACTCACCCTCCACGTGCGCGCGCAGCTTCTCGGCGGAGCCGCGCTCGATGTCGTGCTCATCCACCAGGATGACCCGCTCTTCCTTGCTCATGTGCCGCTCGTGCTCGCTGTTGCCGCTCCCCTCCAGTGAGCGGATACCATGCCGGAAAGGACGGTACCATGCAACTGCACCGCCACCGGGAGCGGAAGATCCGACTGCCGTCCCGGGCTGCGCGGGTCCTCCGGGATGAGACGGCCCATGACGCAGAGGCGGCCGGGGTGATCGCTGAACCGCTCGCCCATTTCCAGTGTCCTGGTAAGCAGCCCACACCCGTACCCCGCAACACTCGTAACCGCCGCGAATTGCGAGCTCAAGGAGCGCATGCGATTCCGTCAGCCCGGATCGGGGCCGCAGCGACGCATGAAAGGACCCCAACTCACCGCGGAGGTGGTGGTTCTTGGTGGCGGATCGGGTGCGGTACAACTAACGTAGAGACACGGGACCACCCCCGCTGAAACCCCCCATACACAAAGGACGGAGCCATGAAGACGCTGCGCACCATTTTGGTAGCCTGTGCATTCGGTGTCGGACTCGCGGCCTGCGGTGACACCACCCGCCTCGTAGCTCCCGATGCACCCCGGTACGATGCGGGTACTCACACTGCTGGTCCTGGGGGGCGTGCTTCGACCGCGAGTCAGACAGATACGACAACGGCCGCCCCATCCTCGACAGTGGGGACAGCCAATGACACAACAGCGGAGCGTGGTGGGGGCTCCACTATTGGTTCGGGAGGGTGACGCAAATGAGGCGGCTGGCAGGTCAGCGCCGCCCTACAGTTATGCCCCGGGCTACTCCTTGCCCGGGGCTTTCCATCTGCGGAGTCGAGCTGCAAAACGCCGCGTGAGCAGCCGAATCTGATCCGGGTTCGGCGGGGGCTCATCAACCGGTCCGGGTTGACGGCTCGCGATCTGGTCTAGGAGGGTCAGAGCTTTCTGTTCCCACAACGCTTGTTGCCGATGCTTGGATGCTTCTAACCCCAGAGCTGCGTATCGCTCAGCGTTATCCCATTCCCCAAAAGCCCGCTTACCCTCGCCTAGATGGACGAAAGCGGCCGGGGCATATTCGTCGTAGAGCGCGAGAAGCGGAACCGCCTTCTGCTCCGCCAAATCGAAAAGATCACGTCGGCGGGCGCCTGCGGCTGCACGGGCTAGGGTACTCCAAACGATTGCCTGAATTTCTGGGCGCTGGATATGTGGGACGGCGAGTTGAAGAACCGGAACTGCATAGGTGTAATAATGGAATTTCACCAGCAGGACGGCATAGTCGTGAACGAGCGCAGGCAACTGCGGGGCATCAAGGGCATAGAGATCAAGGGCTGTGCTCGCGAACGCTTCACCCTCCGGATAGGTGCCAACCTCCGCCATGTAGGTCAGGAGATCGTGTGAGGCTTTCGCCGCAAGCGGGCGCCTCCCCGTGCGTGCAGCTCTCCGGGACGCCAGATCGTAGTATTCCTTCGCTTGATCGTGGCGGCCCATCGTCTGCATTAGGATCCCAAGCCTGAGTAACGCCCGGATGGATTGGTTTCGGCTAGTCGTAAGGTCATGGTGCCGCATCCGCACCGCGAGGCCGTAGCCGCGAGTGTACCAGGTCTCTGCGCGTTCGTAGTACGCCGCCTTAAAGCAGCTCCACCCCGCGTCATTAGCATATGCCGGATTATCGGGAGCGACTGTGGCCGCTGCCTCAGCGAAGTGCACGCTTGTAGCAACCAGGGAGTGGGCGTCGGCCCACGTATAAACCTGTTGGCAAGCCTCAGCAATACGAGCGGCTTCGATGCTTGCTGGCGCCCGGAGCAGGAAGGCGAACGTTCCGAACGGCTCGATGAGTTGGGGTGCCCGTATACAGGCGTACGCAACCTGTTCCTGCGTTCGGAGCCTGGGTGAACGAAACAGCCCCTCCCGGCGCTCCGGAGCGGTGTCGAGCCACATACGCACATTGCGGAGGGCGCGCCAAAGTGCAACGGCCAGTTCACCACCGACGTCCTTCAGCGCGGCGATTTCCTCCCGCCAGTTCGGTGCGACCGGAATCGGAGGGATCGAGTGCGGCTTCCGTTTTCGGGGACGATTGTTCTCTATCGGCTCCGACTGCTCATCGGCCGGCGTCGTATCGTCCATCACTGACCGCGCAGAGAGAAAGTGGCCGGAGTAGACAAAATAGCACGTTACCGGACACGATAACTCGCCAGCGCGACAGGCGCCATACTTTGGATCCTGAGCCGCAGCACGCCCGTTTAGGCGGGCTGCCCGCTCGGCAGATGCCCTAGCAGCGAGCGGAAACGCCCAGCAGGAGCGCCCCCGCCGCAACTCAACCGCTGCTCACCAATCTCGCCGCAGGTCAGCCGCTCGCGCGGGCAATGTCGCGGTTAACGCACCGACCTGCACCCCACCGGCCAGGGGAGGCCCGGCATCAAGCGCCACCTGGCGGTGAATCAGATAGCGTGTAGCTGAACCTGCACGCGTTTTCTCTGGCCCTCGCGGCTTGGCGGCGTGTGACTTGCTTGTATCCCCAGCGGCTAGAGTCGCCCGTGTGATCGGTACACCTGGCTCCTCGTGAATCGGTGGCGAAGACAGTAGCGATCAGCGCGGGCGCGGAGCCCGACCTGAAAGCGGACGGAGAGGCGGTGCTCACCGAACTCGGCCTCACCGGGACGCAGGCGACCACCCTCTTCAATCGCGAGATCGTGCGCGAACAAGGAATTCCCTTCCCGCTTCGACGGCCGGAGTCGGCCCCCGGCCACAATGGCTGAGCACTCCACGGCAGACCGGCCGCGCCGCACTGCGCTCCAGCCGCAGGCGGGGATGAGTTTTCTCAGTGAAGCCAGTCGGCTCCTGGCCGACTCGCTCGACTACGAGACCACCCTCGCCACAGTGGCGGGCCTCTCGCTCCCGTACTTCGGGGCGTGGTGCATCGTGGACCTCTGTATGGGAGGCGAGCTGCGCCGTGCGGCGGTCATCCACTCCGATCCCGAGATGCAGGTGCTGGCCC